>JALHUC010000566.1 GCA_022865845.1 bacterium
CGACTGGACCGCGCGTCCCCGAGTCTCCGTGTCCCCGCGTCTCATGCCCTTCGATACACCGCGTCCAGTACTTTTTAACACTTTGCCTTTCCCCCATCCCGTGGTTAAATTTCCCTAGTGAGAGTTTGTGACCATGTTTCTCTTTTCCTTAAAACCAGGAGTGACAACTGACCATGAAATCCCGATATGGTATTCCTTCTATTTTCCCCCGTTATTTAACAGCATTTCTGATCCTTTCCTTACTGGCCGTCCTGGTTCCTGAAGCGGGAGCCTTCGTAGACCGCGGCGAGGTTGTGTCCCGGACCCTGCCCAACGGGCTGGAGGTTCTCGTCCAGGAGGAACCGTCTCAGAAGGTGGTAGAGGTGCAGGTCTGGGTCGGCGTCGGCAGCAGGGATGAACCCGCAGGCAAAGAGGGCATCGCTCACCTTTTCGAGCATATGCTCTTCAAGGGAACGAAAACCAGGGGCGTGGGCGAGATCGCAAGTAATGTGGAAGCCGCCGGGGGTGACATCAACGCTTACACCTCCATGGGTCACACCGTTTACCATATCACCATCGCCAACGAGTACGCCGCCACCGCCATGGAGATCCTGGCTGACGCTATCCAGTACTCAACTTTCGATTCCGGAGAGTTGGAGCGTGAAAAGCTGGTGGTCAAAGAGGAGATTAACAGAGGAAAGGACAATCCATCTCGTATTTTCTCCCAGGAACTGTTTAAGACAGCCTACATTGTCCACCCCTACGGCCGGACTGTAATCGGCACGCCTGAGTCCGTTGACAGTGTCAAACGCGGGGACATGGTGGATTTTCACAAGGCCTGGTATGTCCCCGGCAACATGAAGCTGCTGGTGGTAGGCGGGGTAAGCGCTTCGGAGGTATTCGAAAGAGCTGCCGAACTGTTTGTCGAACAGGGGGAAAAGGGGTCTGAAAGAGAGGAATCTGTTGAGCCCGGACAGGACAAACTCCGAAACTTCAGCCTGGTTATGGACACCGATCCAGCCAGGGTGACCTTCGCTTTTCCCATCGGTGAACTCACCGATCCCGACACACCTGTTCTGGATCTGGCGGCCGCGATCCTTTCCGGTGGGCGAAGCGCACGGTTTCCGATCCACCTGAGGGATCAGGGGATCGTGCTGAGCGCCTGGGCTTACGCCTACACACCCAGGGATCCGGGTCTTTTTATTGTGGGGGCCATGACGACCCAGGACAAGGTCGAGATCGCGTCTCGCGCTCTTCTCCAGCAGATTGCCAGGCTTCAGACCGAGTTGGTCAGTATGGAAGAGTTGAACCTGGCCCGGGACCAGATCATCAACGATAAGATCTTCTCCAGAGAAACCGTCCAGGGACAAGCCCAGGAGCTCGGTTACCTTGCACTGACCCTGGGAGATCTGGGTTTTAACGATACCTACTATTCCAGGCTCCAGTCGGTAGCCCCTGGCGATATTCTGGAAGTGGCTGGACGGGTGTTCAGGCCTGAGCGAGCCACCGCCGGGTTCCTCACGAGGGACCCCGATTCCCAGCCTGACGAGGGTACGACAGCCCGCCTTCTTACCGATATTCTTAAGCCGGCAGCTGAATCCGCATCCACTGCCGCCGCAGCCGTTTACAGGAGCATCCTCCCCAACGGGATCACCCTCATTGTGAGGGAGGACCGGAGGCTGCCCCTCGTAGCTGTTCGTGCTGGAGTGTTGGGCGGGATCAGATATGAGACCCAGGAGGCTCAGGGATCCTACAACCTTCTCGCACACCTCCTTACCCGTGGTACCAGTAAAAGAACTGCCCAGGAAATGGCCCAGAAACTCGACAGCCTGTCGGCATCCATCGGAGGGTTTTCCGGGCGCAACAGTCTGGGGATCACCGGAAAGTTTCTCAGTCGGGATATCCGGGAAGGGTTCTCCCTTATGAGGGAGGTTCTCACCGAAGCCACTTTTCCCCAGGGAGAGATCGATCTTTTCAAAGGACAGGTGGTAAGTGCCATAAAGGCCCAGAAGGACGATATGACATCCTTTGCCCTGGATCTTTTTCGCCGCACCCTTTTCAGGGAACATCCATACCGGTTCAACGTCATGGGTACGGAAGAATCCGTTGGAAACATCACGAGGAACGGTCTTCTCTCGATCTACCGTACCGTGATCCAGCCGAAAGGGATGGTTATTTCGGTCTCAGGGGACATAACGGTCCAGAGGGCCTACCAGCTGACCCAGGAGTACTTCGGCGATCTGGAAGGTGCCCCCTACGACCCCGGTCCGCTTCCGGTGGAGGTGGACAGGGACGGGATCGTGTCCGAACGTACCCTCAGGGAAGACAAGGCTCAGACCCACGTGATCCTGGGATACCCGGGGCCGGCTCTGGATGATGCTGATCTGGAGGCGCTGGAGGTGCTCAATGCCGTTCTGGCGGGCCAGGGAGGCAGGCTCTTTAAGGAGCTCAGGGACAAGGAAAGCCTTGCCTACAGCGTATTTTCCTTTGTCGCCCCCGGAATAGACCCGGGGTACATAGCCTTCGGTATCGGAGTCAGTCCGGCTCGTGAGGCCCAGGCTGTGGAAGGGTTTCTGGAGCAGATACGGCTGATTCGCAAAGAACCGGTCTCCGCCCAGGAGATGGCACGGGCAAAGAGGTACCTTGTAGGCAGCCACATGATCGGTCTGCAGACCCTTCAATCCCGGGGAGATGAAGTGTTTTTCCCCGCCCTGTACGGTCAGGACCTTGACCACGCCCTGTCCTTCGAAAAACGCATCCAGTCTGTCACGGCCTGGCAGGTGAAGGAGGCAGCCCTTAAGTTCCTGGACCCGGAAAACTACACCCTTGCGGTTGTTGAGGGAGGGGTGAAAGGCGAGTAGGGCGGAGGGCGTTGCGATCGTTGTCATTGCGAGGCCATAGTTACATGCCGAAGCAATCCCGAGATCGCTTCCGTCATCGCCTTTTAGGCTACGCCGTGACGAGTCACATGGTTAAATTCCAATCACCCCCACCTCGGTCCTCCCCCCTCAATAGGGGAAGGAAGAATTAGGAAGTTGACTATTTTAGGGTTCGCGATGACAAAGTGGAATTTGAAACATGGAACTTCCGGCACCGGCCGAAGGTTGGCGTTGCTGTCATTCCGGGTAGGGCTGTATCCAGGTATCAAGGTGGCTAAGTATCGAGGTGAAAACCTGGAGCTTGGAACCTGAAACTTGGAACTCCGACCGATGGTCGGCGTGATTGTCCGGAATCCAGTGGCTTTTGTCATCGCGAACCGAAAACCGTGTGAAGCGATCCCGGTTTCTAAAGCAGCGGTAAAAAACTTTAACAAGTCACTTACACAGGAACCCTTGATAATCGGGATTGCTTCGGCGTGTGGAACGGCCTCGCAATGATATCTTGAGTAATGCAATACCAAGGCCGCGTATCAGCGAGTGTGCGAAACGCTTTCTCAGCGATAGTGCAAGAAAACCAACCTGCAGATATGAAC
>JALHUC010000567.1 GCA_022865845.1 bacterium
ATAAACTCTCTGACGTAACGCTCTGGAGAACAGTCACCGAGTCCATCAGATCCCAGATACCGGATGTTTCTCCCACCATGCTCAAACATGAGGGTATCCGGAGGATCATCAACCTGCAGGTGACTGATCTTATATCTACTATCGGAAGAAAGATCGGGGAGATGGGCATCAGCAACAGAGAGGAGCTGGCCCTGGCACCGGAGAGGGTGGCCGCTTTCGGCCCCGAGATGGAAATAATGAACAGGGAGCTGAAATCCTTTCTGCGAGAGAACCTTTACGAGCATTACCGTGTAACCCGCATGGCGGAGAAAGCCCAACGGATTCTGACTGACCTGTTTAACGCCTATCTGGATAAACCGAAACAGCTGCCCCCAACAACCTTTCGCAAAATTCAGGAGAACGGCAGCGTCAAGAGGGTGATATGTGATTATATGGCCGGGATGACTGACAAGTTTGCACTGGAGGAGCACAGGAAACTGTTCGATCCCCATGAGAAAGTGTAACAACAGGGCGAAGGGCGAAGGGCGCAGTAAGACAATTGTCTCACGACATACCGTCTTGACCTTCGTGATAACGATGTTAAGTTTCAGTTTCATTTTAAAAATTGAAAATTGAAAATTGAAACCTGGATTCATAAAAGAAGAGGAGAGTGATATGAAAAGATTGTTCCCACTTGGATTGGCGATTCTTGTACTGTTTGCCGTCGCAATTACATTTGTGACGATGGATATCGTCCGCGCATCAGATGCAAAGGAGATGGCCGCAGAGCCGGTCGACCTGGAAGCGGCCAAGGTGACCTTCGAGGATGTCTGCTCCAAGTGCCACGCAACCAGCAGACCTCTGGGCAAGAAGAAAGATCAGGCAGGATGGGAGAGTACAGTGCTAAGGATGTCCTCCTACCATGAGCGCCAGATGGGCGGTCCTGTTTCAGATGACGACCAGAAAGCCATCGTGCAGTACCTGCTGAGTGTGGCGGGGAAATAAACAGTGATCAGTGATCGGTAATCAGTGATCAGCAATCAGATAAAGCGTAGAAAGGCTCCCATATGGGAGCCTTTTTATTAGGGCAGTAGGCAGTACCCAGAAGAATGACAGGCTCTAATATCTAATTGGTAGCATTAAGAAATAAATAACCCTTGCATCCATGGCAAAACCAGCTTAGATCCTATTCTGCGTTCTGCGTTCTGCGTTCTGCGTTCTGCGTTCTGCGTTCTGCGTTCTGCGTTCCGAAATCCGGCCATTAGACACTATTCTTTATCCCCTTCGGTCTCCAGGAAGGTGGGATCACCTTTTGTGTGCGAAGATCAGGGACGGTTTCGGCATAGGCCAGTGTGAACTCACCGAACCTGTCGTTTATTCCATCCAGGGTCTTTTGAACCTCCTCTTTGCGGATCTCCTCCGGAAGCAGGCTGGCTGTTTGAGCCTCGAAGCACAAGTGTGAAAGGGATATTCCAAGAAGCCGGACTGGTCGTGCAATTTCGATCTTTTTCAGGAGCCAAATGGAGTACCTGTAGATCTCTTCAGTTCTGCATATGGGAGCGGAGAGGGTAGTACTGCGTGTTCGTGTTGAAAAATCGTCGTACCGCCAGGTAAGGGTGAGGGTCTTACCACCGCAGTGATGACGGCGCGCCCTTCTGCCAACCATCTCTGACAGGGTCTGGAGGATCTTGCCCATAGATTGACGATCGGACAGATCTTTCGATAAAGTTACCGAGTGCCCGATGCTCTTGACTGAGGAATTCGTTTCACTGCCATAGTCTTCGTGGTGGACATCCTCACCGCGTCCCATTTCAGACAACCTGGCTCCGTAAGACCCGAAACGTCTCTTAAGCAAGTCGGCAGGGTACCTTCCCAATTGGCCGCATGTCTTCAAACCCATCTCGTTGAGGGCCTTTGTGGTCACTGGACCGATCCCGCAGATTTTCCCAACCGGTGTTTGTTCGAGAAGGGCCTTTATTTTCCCTGGCTCCAGAATTGTCAGGCCGTCCGGCTTGTTCATGTCGCTGGCCAGTTTGGCCAGGAGCCTGTTCTGGGCGATCCCCACCGAACAGGTCAGGCCGGTATCTTCCCTGACCCTTTTTTTTACCTCCATTCCCAGGATCCGGGGCGTTTCCCCGTCTCTCAAAAAGGGAGTTACGTCAAGGAACGCTTCATCTATGGAAGTTATGTCGATATCGGGGGTGATCGATTCCAGTACAGTCATGACCTTTTTTGATGCGTCCGTATATTTTCTGTGGTCGGAATGAACGACTACGATATCCCGCCAGAGGGTTTTGGCCTGCCTGACAGTCATGCCTGTCTTTATCCCGTGTTTTCTCGCCGGGTAGGAGGCCGTGGTGATAATACTTCTCTCGCCGGGGCCGGAAACGATAAGCGCCTTTCCTCTCAGAGAGGGGTTAGCCAGCTCCTCCACCGAGGCGAAAAACGCGTCCATGTCCACATGCATGATCGTCCGGTTCATTGTGAAAGGTTTACCTCCTCCAGGTACCAGGTTTGAGTCTCACAGTTCATAAGGAGGTGAAATGTGTCGGTACCGTCGGTGACGGAAAAATGGTAAAGAGTTGCGGTACCTTCGCGCTCGGACCAGACGCTGTTGGTTCTCACGACCTTCACCTTGCGCCCGCTCCAGATGAACCAGGCCGGTCGCAGCCTTACGGCAGGATCGAAGATGGCGCCGACGGCGATCTGTTCATGAAATTTTTCGCTGCTCATCTGTCGGTGATCCTGATCACGGCCTTGACCTTTCCGACGATACTGATGGCATGGGAGGTCCCGTCGAAGATCATCGGCTGATAATCCGGGTTGGAAGGGAGGAGGGTGACCTTATTACCGTCACGCTTGAAGCGCTTCAAAGTAGCCTCTTCGTCCACCAGGGCCACCACAAGGTCCCCGTCATCGGCAGTATCCTGTTTCCTTACCAGGACCATGTCTCCGGGCAGGATGTTATCCCCTGTCATGCTGTTGCCCTTGACCTGCAGGAGAAACGTTTCTTCATCTGCCATGGACGGATCCAGGAGAAGGGAGTACCCACTCTCCTGGACAGCCAGGTCCAGGGGACCTGCCGGAACGGTTCCCAGAACAGGAACCAAAATACCAGGGCCTGTAGTCTGCTCAGGTTGGGGAGGAGATGGTTTCCTGTGGAGGACTTCAATTCCTCTGGACGTCCCCGTGTTTCTTCTGATATGACCTTTGCGCTGGAGTGCGTCCAGGTGCTTGACGGCAGCCCTGGGGCCAGAGAGGTGGAACTGCCCCGCGATCTCCCTGAGGGTAGGGGGGTAGCCGTTGC
>JALHUC010000568.1 GCA_022865845.1 bacterium
GGTCAAAAGGTCTTGAAGTGATCTGCCGTGGGTATATAATGTAGTGTTTATTTTAGAATTAACAGCAAGGAGAGGGTTAAGCACAATTGATCGATCATGCTGACAGGATATAACACCGACATAAAGCACGAGGGAGTCATCTACCACGTCCAGACCGAAGACGGAGGTACAGACAATCCCGTTATTGTCAGCCTGATCTATCAGGGCGGCAGGATACTGGCATCCAGGAAAACCAGCTATACGCATCTGCTCGGAACCGATGATTTTATTCCCAAGCTGAGGAACCTTCTGGAGCATCAGCACAAGGTCATGATCAAGGCAATCCTGACAGGGGTTCCCCTCACCGACCAGAAGAAAACATCAACAGAGTCACCAGCGGCGGCGCCTTCTCCATCCGGGCCGACACAAACGCCCAACCAGGCCCACGCTCAGGCACCCCAACCCCAGGCACCACTCCAGGTACAGGCGCCACCGCAGGTACCCAAAAGTGTCAACCCCCCATCGACGCCCAAGCCACCGTTGGAAGCTCCCCCTGAAGTGGCAGCCAATACACAGACGGACCAAGCTGTGGAAAAAAATCTCGATCAGGTGATTCTCGAATATCTCGCGTCCGAGATCGACAAGGATTGATGAGCTATTTCAAACCAGAAACCAGCGTCAGGTATCTTTTGAACATCCTATGATCCAGCTTTTTCACGTCAGCAAGCTTTACCAGAAGGACGTCCCTGCCCTGCAGGATCTGAACCTTCACGTTCCAAAGGGCGATTTCGCCTTCATTACCGGCCCCAGCGGAGCCGGTAAAAGCACCCTTTTAAAGATGCTTTTCGCAGAGGAGCGGCCCACCAGCGGACAGATCCTTGTCCACGGACGCAATATCGCCCGCCTGCCTGCTTCTCGCATACACACTCTCAGACGCGAGATAGGGATCGTTTTTCAGGATTTCAAACTCCTTCCCAACCGGAACGTATTTGAAAATGTCGCTCTGGCCCTTGAGGTTCTGGGAATGCCGCGAAGGGAGATCAGCCGCCGTGTCTGGCTGATGCTGAAAAGGCTCGGGATCCATCACAAGATGAGAGCAAACCCCCTCACTCTCTCTGGCGGTGAGCAGCAGCGTGTCGCCATCGCGAGGGCCCTCGTTAACGAACCCATCATTCTCCTCGCCGATGAACCCACAGGAGGTCTGGATGCGGAAGCCTCCCAGCGGATCATGGATGTTTTCGCGGATGTCAATGCCAGAGGAACCACTGTTATTGTAGCAACCCATAACCTGGAGATCGTCCGGACCATGGGGCGCAGAGTGATCCACCTCGAAGGGGGGCGACTTATTACGGGGGGAACCCCGTGAACCGTTTCCTTTCCTCCATTGGCAGGGCGACAACGAACCTTCGCCAGGGCTGGCTTACCAGCTCGATAACCATAGGTATCATATCCATCTGTCTTTTCCTTGTGGGCGGATACCTCCTCATGACCCATAACCTTCAGGGAATCCTGGAAACATGGAAAACTCAGGTCCGGGTCACTGTCTACCTGAGGGACGGCTTTCCGGAGGAGGATATTCTCACTTTTCAGGACCGTCTCTCATCCTTGCCCGAGGTTCACTCGGTAACCTACACGACAAAGAGCAAGGCGTTGGAGGAGTTCGGTGTCATGCTCGGGGATGACCGGTACCTGATCGAAAGCCTGGACCGCAACCCCCTCCCTGCCAGCTTGCGGATAACTCCCAAGGACCCATACCGCAACCTGGATGGCGTCAAAACCATCCTTGGCGCCATTGGAGACGAACCGCTGGTCCAGGACATCCAGTATGGGCAGGACTGGCTCGACAGACTGGACAGACTTTTTTATATCCTTGGTTTCAGCGCAGTTGTACTGGGGCTGACACTTTCCCTCGCAGCCGTATTCATCATATCCAACACCATCAAGATCACCGTCATGGCCAGAAGGGATGAGTTGGAGATCATGCGTTTTGTGGGTGCAACAGAAGGTTTCATACGCCTGCCCTTCCTGGTGGAAGGTGTGATCCAGGGCATGGCGGGTGCTGTTATATCCCTTGGTCTGCTCAGAGGTGTTCACGCACTGCTCGCCAGCCGTTCGGACCAGCCGATTCTCAAGATCCTGAATATTGATTCCCTTGCATTTCTTCCCCTTTCAGCTATCGGTGCCATCCTTCTCGGCGGGATGGTCCTTGGCGGACTGGGGAGTCTGGCGTCGGTAGGGAAACACTCGCGATGACGAGTATTTTTCTCAGGTTGTTCCTGGCGGCTTTCATGGTCCTTGCCCCTGCTGCCCGGGGTGAGAACCCGTCGGAGACCATTGACGGGACCAAAGAGCAGCTCGAAGGCATCCAGAAGCGCATGGGGACAGCCCAGGAAAGAATATCCAGCAGTGAAAAACGGGAAAGATCGATCCTCGGCGACCTTGAGGCGTTCGACAGAGAGATCACCATGGTTCGTGTGAAGGCCAGGAAACTGGATAGTCAGGAGCGTGACCTCAAAGGAAAGATCTTAGCCTCTGAAAGCAAACTGAAGGAGATCAGACGGCAAAGAGAGAAGGCGGCAGGGTGGCTTTCCATGCGATCTGCCGCACTTTACAAAGCCGGCCACCTGAGTTATCTAAAGACCATATTGAACTCCTCAGGGATCGAGGATCTTCAACGACGATCTTACTAC
>JALHUC010000569.1 GCA_022865845.1 bacterium
CACGGGAGGGCGATATCTGTAGATCGCCCTCTTTTTTCGGTCCAGGATGGGAAGGGAAAATGAGAACCATCGGCATCATTGGCGGAATGAGCTGGGAGTCTACCGCCCTGTATTACAAACTTATTAACGAGGGTGTCAGAGAACACCTAGGCGGCCTTCACTCGGCCTCAATACTTCTCGACTCATGCGACTTTGCGGGAATGGAGGAACTCCAGACGGCAGGGGATTGGGAAACTCTCGGTCGAATCCTGTCCGAGAAGGCGTTGAAGCTACAGGATGCGGGTGCGGAGGGTATCTTAATCGCCACCAACTCCATGCACGAGGTGGCAGATGGGGTGGAAGGGGCTATAAGTGTACCTTTCCTCCACATTGCGGACGCTGTTGGTGAGGCTCTTATCGGTGATGGTTTCGATATTGTGGGACTCCTGGGCACCAGCTTCACCATGGAGAGACCCTTTTATACCGGCCGCTTGAAGGAACGGTTTGGGATTGATGCATTGATCCCTGAGAGTGACGAAAGGAATCAGGTGCATCGGATCATTTACAAGGAGCTGTGCAGGGGTGTCGTCGATGACAGCTCAAAACACGCATATCTGAAGATTATGGATGAACTGGTTAGGAAAGGCGCTCAGGCCATCGTGTTGGGCTGCACCGAGATCGGCCTTCTTGTGGGGGAGGGGGATACAAAAATACCCCTTTACGACACAGCCCGTCTTCATGCTGAGGCGGCGGTGGAATGGATGCTGGAATAATATAGTGTCTAGTATCTGGTTCTGGTGTCTAGGAAAACCAAGCAATAAGAGACACTAAACGCGTAAGGAAAAACTTTGTGATTGTCATCGCGAACCGATTTCAAGTGAAGCGATCCAGAAAGCTGTGATTGCTTCGGCGTAGTTGATGGCCTCGCAATGACATTCGTTCAGGCTAGACACTAGACCTAGACACTAGACACTGGAGTTGTGAACCTGAGGCAGGGTCACAACTCCATCTTTACCCCAAGCCTTCCTTCCATTAAAATAGGGCCGCTCTGAGTCCACAACGTAATAGGCTATGACAGCATATAGCCAGAACAACCTCTTTTGTTCGGAGTCACCTGGAGGAATCAGTTGGAAAAGCTCGCCGGAAGAATAACGGTCGCCCTTAAGGCTCTGGGAGCCTCCCAGATACTTTCAGGACTTGGCGCTTCCCTGGCCATTTTCCTTTTTGTCAGCCACGAAACTCTGGAGGTGGTTGGGGAGGAGATAATGATGCCCGGGCAGGCTATCCAGATAGCAGCCCTCCTTATCATGTTCTCCGTCATCACCACGGGTGTAGTATCAGTTTTAAGAGTGCGATGGGGATGGATTTTCAGTTTTGCCGTTGCCACCTTTGTTCTGGTCATGGGGCTTCTCTTGGGGCCAGGTACGATCCCCATCACAAAATGGTCTTTCCTTGGGCTGATGCTCCTTTCCCTTGTCAACTGGGCGGCTGCTGTCGTCTATTATTACCATGACCTGTATTCCTGAATTATATTGAGGATTGAGAATTTAATCGCATAATTTTTGCAGGCAGATAATCCGTTACGCACATCTATTTCCATTTCAGCCAGTTATCCTACATTTTTAATTGCTAGCTACTTTCATTTTGAATATTGAATATTGAATTCTGCTTACGAAGGAGGACTTTTTGATGCTACTCAAAACCGTTGGTCCCGGAGAATCCACAGGGGAGATGGAAAAAATCTATCAGGCCTTTATGGATACGGTGGGTATCGTGCCTCCACCTTTTCTCATGTACAGCGCAAGCCCCGGCATTCAAGCTCTTCAGGCACAAATTATGGGTTACTACAGGGAAAGATCCAACCTGAGCCCTTTGCTTATGGCTCTTATCAGGTACCTTACTGCCGCAGCACTGGAAATGGAACCGTGTGTAGAATTCAAGTCCAAGGCTCTTACAGTGCACGGACTGACGGAGGTGCAGGTCGCTGATCTTAAGATGACCCCGGCTGCTGCGCCCCTTGATGAAAAAGATGGATGGCTGCTTGCTTTCGTCATCAAGGCAGTCCGAACCCCGGAGTCGGTCTCGGAGA
>JALHUC010000570.1 GCA_022865845.1 bacterium
AGCCCTTCTCGCGCACGGCATCGAGATCCTTGCCGGCATAGGCGAGGCTGAACGGCAACAAGCTCAGGCTAAGAACAATTGACAGCAGTTTGATCGGTTTCATCTGTGTACCCTCCTTTAAGCATGCATGGGTAGTTTGGACCCTGAACAAACAGAATCTCCCGTAAAATAAACAATCCAACTCTCTGGCGACCTCAGGTGGGGTGGGGTCCGGCCCAGGGAGTCAAGTTCAGTCTATTTCAAAACAACTGTTTAATGAACCTCTGATCTGGTTATCCAGGACAGCCCCATAATCTATTTGCTGCTGATTTGCCTATAAGGAAGATAGGCAAACGAGCTTGGTAGAACAGTGTTTGTTAATTTGAGATTACGGCAGCCGTTTGGCATTGTCAAACTTAAGTTTTAGCCTTCAGGGAACCAAGGGGAACCAAGGGGTCAGGGTGTGAATTTGGCAGTACCTGATACATCCTGTCGGATATGGGAAAATAAGAGATCAGGCACCCCCGTGGGGTCTTTCCTCTGATGTTTTTCTCATCTCAGCCAGGAGGCGAGATTTCTGGGGGTCGGAGGTTGGAGTTCAGTGCACTAGTGCACAAGTGCACCGGTGCACTTTATTCCTGTGCTCTGACACTGGATTGATCAGAATGCCTGATCCCAAAGATTCTCTTATTTCCATACCTTGACATCCTCCCCTTATCTGGAACAATTACCTGGAGACCATTTTTTTAACGATACAAATGATCCAGGAGGTTATCGTGATCAACGACGTCACCATCGTCCTGGGAGGCCAGGCCGGGCAGGGGATCCAGACCATCGAGTTCATCCTGGCCCGCGTGCTGAAGCGCTCCGGATACCATGTTTTCTCCACCAAGGAATACATGTCCCGTATCCGCGGCGGGCAGAATACCATAACCCTCCGGGCGGCGGACCGTCCAGTTAGCGCGCTGACGAGACATATCGATATTCTCCTGCCCCTGGATCCGGGTATCCTGGAACATGTTGCCGATCGCATGACCGTCGACACGGTCATCCTCGGGGACGCGGAGGCCCTTTCCCTGGATCGCGCGGTATTGGATGCGCCCATCTCGCGTATCGCCAGGGAGGCGGGGGGGAAGATCTACGAGAGCACGGCCGCCGTCGGGGTGCTGGCCGGGATCCTTGAGGCAGATCAAACCATCCTGCGGGACTACCTGAGAGTATATTTTAGAGGGAAAAAGCCGAAAGTTATCGACCAAAACTGCGCTGCCGCCGACCTTGGGTATGCAGCCGGCCGGAAGCTGTGTGAGGACGGGTCGCTTTCCTATTCCATCGCCAGGGACGAGAAAACAGCGGACCGGATCCTGGTCAATGGAGCCGAGGCTGTGGCTCTGGGAGCCATCGCCGGCGGGTGTAACTTCATCTCCTCCTACCCCATGTCCCCCTCCACCGGGGTCCTGACGTTCCTGGCATCTCACGACGACACCTTCGACATCGTAGCCGAGCAGGCGGAAGACGAGATCGCCGCCGTCAACATGGCGGTGGCCGCCTGGTACGCGGGGGCGCGGGCCATGGCCACAACCTCAGGCGGGGGCCTTGCCCTTATGGGAGAGGGGATCAGCCTGGCCGGCGTCCTCGAGACCCCGCTGGTCATCCACCTGGCCCAGAGGCCCGGTCCCGGCACTGGTCTTCCCACCCGGACGGAGCAGGGAGACCTGGAACTGGCCCTCTACGCGGGTCACGGAGAATTTCCCCGGGTGATCTACGCCCCGGGCACCATCGAGGAGGCATTTCTCCTCTCCGCCCGGGCGTTTAATACAGCCGCCCGCTGCCAGGTCCCCGTATTCGTCCTCACCGACCAGTACACCATGGATACATACTACGACATCCCGGAATTCGAGTTGGAAGCGATATCCGTCGAGAAGCACATCGTAGAGACGAATGCCGGGTACCAGCGCTACCGGCTCACGGAAGACGGTGTGTCGCCACGGGGGGTGCCAGGGTACGGGTCAGGCCTGATTGCCGCCGACAGCGACGAACACGATGAGGATGGGCATATCACCGAGAGCATGACTGTGCGCAACGCCCAGGTCGACAAGCGGCTCGGCAAAATGGAGCTTATCATGAAGGATCCGGTGCCTCCGGTCCTGACCGGACCGGAGGATTTCAGGGTGCTCCTGGTCGGATGGGGGTCCACCTGCCAACCCATACGGGAGGGGCTGGAGAGGTCGGGGCGAACAGACACTGCTCACCTTCATTTCCCCCAGGTCTACCCTCTGCCTCACCAGGCGCAAGGATACCTGGAGCAGGCGGAAAAGGTGATCGTGGTGGAGAATAACGCTACAGCCCAGTTCGGCAAGCTTCTCATTCTGCATGGCGGTCGCGAACCCGATGGGGCCATTCTTAAATACGATGGGCTGCCGTTCACGGTGGAGGAACTGGCCGACGCCATAACCGAGATCGACTAAGAGGATAGTCATGGAAAAAAACAGGTTCGACATGGGTGATATCGACATCGCGTGGTGCCCGGGATGTGGAAACTTCAGGATACTACAGACGGTCCAGGAGACATTGGAAAAGATGGGTAAGGCGCCCGAAGAGGTGGTCTTTGTGTCCGGTATCGGCCAGGCTGCCAAGACGCCCCACTACATGAAGAGCCACTTCTTTAATGGCCTCCACGGGCGGGCCTTGCCGGCTGCCACGGCGATAAAAGCTGCAAACCCGGGCCTTACCGTCATCGCCGAGAGCGGCGACGGGGACATGTACGGGGAGGGGGGCAACCATCTCATCCACACCATGCGGCGAAACCCGAACATTACAAACATCGTTCACAACAATATGGTGTACGGCCTGACCAAAGGACAGGCCTCTCCCACCAGCCGCCTGGGGATGGTTACCCCGGTACAGGTCCACGGTGTGTTCGAAGAGCCTTTCAACCCTATGGCAATGGCCATTGCCATGAACGCCTCTTTCGTGGCCCGGGCCTTTTCCGGACACCCGGAACAAACGGGAGAGATCATCCGCCAGGCCATCGAGCACAAGGGTTATGCCCTGGTGGATGTTTTTCAGCCGTGTGTGTCTTTTAACAAAATGAATACCTTGAAGTGGTTCGCGGACAACACCTGGTATGTGGATGGATCCTACAACCCGACAGACCGCGCGGAGGCTTTCAAAACAGTCACCGCCGAGGGTAAGTTCGCCCTGGGGGTCCTCTATGTCAATGAACGGCGCATCCCTTTCGAGGAGAATCTGCCAGCCTACAAGCGTTCGAATACCCCTCTATATATGAGAAGTCCCGACCGCGAAAAGCTGGCGGAACTTATCGCCACAAGGAAATAGTGTATCCCGGGTCGAAAGGGGTCAGGGCGGGAATTTGTCAATTCTTGACACTGTCAGGAGGGGTATTGCTCAATTCCCGCCCTGACCCCCTCGATTCCGATTCTATTATTCACAATCACCCGCAAAACAGATAAATTATATTCATGTTTACCTTAAAGCACATAAATCCCCTCTATTACGCGATCTTCTTCCTGGGCTTATGGTTATTGCTGAATTTCATTGTTTCCCGGCTCACCGGCTGGGCTCAGATGGCGGTTCATTACCGCAACGCAGGCGGTTTTCCCGAAAAAGTATGGCGATTCCAGACCATCCGCACCCGATGGGGGATGGGATATAAGGGGTGTACAAATGTTGGAGTTGACTCCAGGGGACTTCATTTTTCCTTCGGCTTCCTTTTCCGTTTCGGGCACCCGCCGTTGTTCGTGCCGTGGGGCGACATAACGATCATTGAAAAGCAGATATCCAAATTAAAGGTGCTGGAATTACGGTTCAGGAAAACTGAGGATCTGCCTGTGCGTATTTTTGCCGAGCTGGGAGATCGTCTTGCCCAGGCTGCCGGTTCGAACTGGCCGAGCATAAAAAATGGCTGATTCCACCGGTTTGCCCGGATAAGTGATAATATTCTGATATGAATTCCAGACAACTGGGTTTTTTGCTTGTGTCGGCGGTCCTCGCCTGGGACGGAGTCTCGAAGGTGCTGTCAGGGGTACTGTACGGCAGGGTGAGGATGGAGGGTATTCCCCCGGTGGCCACCGGTTGGCCTGTGCGAGGCCTGGGAGCGCTGGAAGTGGTGATCGGCCTTGCCCTGGGAATCTGGCTCATTCGCGGTTGGCTAAAAACCCGATAAACCTCTGCGTTATTGCGGTCGGAGGTAGAAGTTAAGTGCACTAGTGCACTGGTGCACCTGTGCACAATACTTAAATTCTGTGCTCTGACACCGAATTCACCCAGGAGAAAAGTATCGGGGTAGACCCCAGAATTCCCCAATCAGTTCCATTCTTGACACTGTCAGGAGGTGTATTGCTCAATTCCCGCCCTGACCCTCTCGACATCCCTCGACACCCGAACTTGAATCTTTTTAATTCTGGGATAAACTAATACATAAGGCCATTGGGGTTTACCCATCTAATATTCTTCATTGCCAGTTTTTTTCATAAAGTGATCTGTTTTTCGAGGGGGCGAAAAAGGGGGTTGTTATGAGAAGGTTTGTTTTAGCCATGGGCATTTCACTGCTTGTGGCGTTTTTTAGTTTCGGCTGCGGTGGTGGTGGTTCTGAAGGAAGTAGTGTTGGAAACCTTCAGGGCACCTGGTTGGGTGTGATCGAGGCTGTCGCAGGCACTCCGGAGGAGTTCAGCCTGCAGATTGACGGTTCTGGAAATATAATCGAGGTGAGAATTGGAGGATTCATTACCGGAGATACCGGTCATATCAATGAGGATTGGGACGAAAACCTGTTCCATGTCCTCTACGATATTAATCCCGGCAGCAGTCCACTCGTGCGCGGTTATATGATCGTTGACAACCAGTATCGTCATGCCACCTATGGCGACGAGGGCCTTTTCATTGGTGTGCTCGAAAAGGGGGCGACAACCCTTCCAGCCTACGCGTCTTCGGACATTATCGGGAGCTATCCAATAGGCGGTGCATATGAGTTTGCATTTGACTCTTCAGCTGGCAGCTGGAACTGGGAAGGGGAGGCCATAAGTATGACGGTTAACTCCGACCTTACCTTTTCCGGAAGTTCCCAGGCTGACTCATTTTCCGGTGGATTTGATGCCCTGCTTCGAAACCCGACTTATGGGGGATATGCGGGCACCCTTACGCGTGACACTACTCTCCCAAAAACTCTGGATATCAAGGTTCTCGTCAGCCCGGACAAAACATTTGTCGCTGCTTACGCCAAGGAAATTGGGATCCCCCCTGCATCCCTTGACGATTTTATATTGATCGGTTTGATAAAATAGATGCGTGGGAATCGTGGGGTCGGAGTTCAGTTTCTCAGTATTTGGATTCTAAAACCTGAGAATATGAGCTCTGACCCCTCTTGTCTACCTTTTCAACTTTTCTCCCAGTACTGACCAAACACTTCTCTCTTGCTACTATTAACATCATGTTTCCAGAATTTCTGATCCCTGCTGACCCGTCGAGGCTGCTGCAATTCTTCCTGGCTGCGGTCGTAGCTCTCGCCGCCGCCGCCCCCATTGGTGCCATCAGCATACTGACGATCCAGCGCGCCTTATCCCTTGGGTTCTGGCGGGCTTTCTGGCCCACCCTGGGAGCAGTAGCTGGCAATGGTATTTTCGGTGTCATTGCAGCCTTGGGAACCGGGTATCTCACTGCCTCCATCATGGGTAGCGAAGTCTGGCTCAGGCTGATCGGCAGCGTCGTCCTTGTGGTTATGGGTGTTCGACTTTTGTACCGTAAACAGGCCGGCCGCCCGGCTGCAGATGAGAGTTTTGGACTCTGGCAGCTCGGGCTGCTAAAATTTACACTGGTTCTTTCCAACCCCCTGACCCTGGGTTTTTACCTGACGGCCTTTGCCCTCATGGGGCTGAAGTCCTCCCATATTTTTGCCAGAGAGTCTTTCGTTCTGGGTGGTGGGATCATTTTCGGTGCCCTGATCTGGTTCTCACTTATCTGCATCGCCGCGGGAAAGTTTCATCTGAAGGTCGATGATGGGCAGCTGGGGCGGATCCGTTCGGGAGTGGGGGGCCTGTTAATAATTTTAGGCCTGGCAACTGCTGCCAAGGCCCTGATGGGAGGATGGGGATAATTTAAGTAGGTCTTGGGGGAGAACCTTGCGTTCCCCCCTTTTCATGGACTAATCTTATTCACTACTTAGTCACTCTGACACCAGGGGGATCTTTGATCGATCAACGAGGAGAGAATATGCATATTGACACAAAGTGCGTTCATTCAGGTGAGGGTACCGACACCATTACCGGGGGGGTCAACACTCCCATCTTCCCATCCTCAGCCCACGAGTACCTGGATGCCGAGGACGCAGCCTACCCGAGATATTTCAACACCTTCAATCAAAAGGTCCTCGTCCGGAAGCTCTGCGAGCTGGAAGGAGCCGAGGATGGCGTCGTTTTCTCGTCGGGTATGGCCGCCTTCAGTTCGGTGCTCCTTTCGTTCCTAAAAACGGGGGATCACATTGTTCTGCAGGATGATATATACGGAGGCAGCCATGCCTTTGTGAGCGCGTTTTTCGACCGGTTCGGCATAGACTACTCCTTTGTTGCCAGCAGCCCTGAGGCCATCGAAGAAGCGATCCGGCCGGAGACATGCCTCGTATTTATCGAGACCCCGACGAACCCCCTGTTAAATGTCATCGACATCCGGGCCGTTGTTGAGGTGGCCAGGCGAAACAACTGTCTTACGGTCATCGACAACACCTTCGCGACCCCCATCCTCCAGAACCCCATTAATCTCGGGATCGATATCGTTGTTCACAGTGGTACTAAATATTTAGGCGGGCACAGCGACCTTTCGTGTGGTGCCGCTGTGACAAGTTCGGAACTGGCGGCAAAGATCAGGCACACTGCCGTTAACTTCGGGGGCAACCTCAACGCCCTGACCTGCTATCTGCTGGAGAGAAGTTTAAAGACCCTGGCGATCCGTGTGAGGCAGCAAACGGAAAACGCCCTTGATATGGCCAGATTCCTGAAGGACCAGCCTTATATCGGAAAGGTCAATTATCCCGGCCTTCCCGATCACCCGGGTCACGACCTTGCCCGTGACCAGATGAGCGGGTTCGGGGCCATGCTCTCCTTTGAACTCGGGGATATTGACCTGTCGGCGGACGGCTTCATGAGAAAACTCAAGCTCATTAAACCCGCTGTCAGTCTCGGGGGAATCGAAACGACGATCTGCGATCCTGCCAGGACATCCCATGTAAAGGTTTCTGCCGAAGTGCGTGCGCGGCAGGGAATCACAGACAATCTGCTCCGGCTGTCGGTGGGGATCGAGGATATTGAGGATCTGGTGGGCGATGTTAAACAAACCGTGGAACTTTGAACAAATTGAATATATCGTTGGGACAAGCAGTGGGGTCAGGTAGTATCTCCTGGAAAAGGCAAGAAGGCAGGACCTGATCCCCAAAATTTCCCCCAATCACGCTCCAACTCATTGGGGAGGGCTCTGAAGTGTCAAAGATATCAGGTTCGCTTCTTGCGTTAGCTCTATCCCTGATGCTTTCAATTGCCATAATCCCTGTGCGACCTGCCTCGGGACAGCCGGTCCAGCCTGCCGAAGAAGAGTCTGGGAATTCCATTCAGTACCATGGCTACGAGGTAGTGATAGGTGTTACCTCGCGGGCACAGGCCCTGCTCGTGTTCGAAGGAGGAGGCGATAAAAAGCTCGCTGTAATGACCGGAGACTTTATTCCTTCCCCCCAGATCTTCATCAACACGCCTTTTCGTCCTTTCAAAATCGAAGATGTCGGTGGGGAAAAGACCACCCGCACGGGCTACTACTGGAAGTACAGCTACAACAAGTTTTCCCTTGACCGGCAGGAGGACCCGGACACGGGAGGGATCGGACCGTCTTCGTCTGTCTACAATTACGGAACAAAGGTAGAAGGTGATTTTTTCTCCGTGGCGCCGGTTATCGCCACCGAGATGCTCAGGCCTGACGGAACGGTAAAGTTCCGCGCCGAAGTGGGACTAGGTTTGGGCTACCTCGACCTTGGGGGGGACATCGTCCTTGGGGATTGGCAGGGCGACCCTCTGGCTCCCAGAACTCAGATCGATTACAGCGGCCTGTCCTTTTTCCTCTTCACAATGGGCCGTCATCATTGGGGATCGTTCATGTTCGGCTACCAGCTGGGTATCAGCGCAACCAGTTCTAAACCCTATTCCTACAGCCAGTCCTACGTTTCTCTCGATATCGGGTACAGGGTAGTGTTATAGATCCAGGAACTTCTGGGTGGGGATCAAGGGGATCAAGGGGTCAGGCCGTGAATTGTGGCATGCCTGACTTGTTCAGTTTGAAATACCACAATTCACGGCCTGACCCCATAATTCGCAGATCGTTGAAAACTATCGTCGCGCCCTGGGCGATGAGCCACTGCTAAATCTGGTTGATATTGGCAGGGGTTACTAAAAATCAGTGCACTAGTGCACTGGTGCACCTGTGCACTATACAAAATAAGGGTTCAGACAGCGAAAGGATCACTCATGGATCTGGAGCGAAGAAACTTTATTAAATTGTTTTTGAGGAACTCCACTTTACTGGGATTAACCGGCAGTCCCTTGCTCCACATGATGATCAAACCAGGCAATGCCATGGCCAGCGATCAAGGCGCGCAAAACTTTTTTTGGGGGATCTTATTGTATGCATTGCACACCCATCATGAGTATGGTCTTTCAAACAAAAGATTGGTGGTCGAAAAATATATAGCTTCAAACAGGACGCCAAAGCTGGTGGAGTTAACTTCAAACAGGATAGAGGTACTTAAATATGCTCCATCCGGCAACACTCCAAAATTGGTGGAACTCACTCCAGACAGCATAGAGGTGTTAAAATTCGCTGCCTCAGATAATTCTCCAAAGGTGGTGGAGATAACTTCAAACAGGATAGAGGTGCTTGCATTTGCTCCATCAAATAACACCCCGGAAATCGTGGCTGTAACTCCAAGCGGGATGGAGATTAAAGAGTACATTGCTTCAAACTACACGCCAAAGATAGTAGATATAACTCCAGCCGGGATAGAGGTTAAAGAATTTATTTCTTCAAGCAACACCCCGAAAATAGTGGAAATTACTACAAACAGGATAGAGGTAAAACAATACATTGGGGGAACGCTCTCACCACGGATAATCAGGATAGAATCCCTGTGAGAATTGTGTTTTTTGGGATCGTTGAGGTCAGGGCGGAAATTGTAAATCATGGGTGCCGGAGTGTGAATTATGGCTGAAAAGCAATAACAGGTACCAGGTGCCTTGCTTGCCTCGCTGTAGCCTATGGCGAAGGCGGGTACCTGGACCAGAAACCAGGGGTTGATCTTTGCCAAAGTGCCCTGACACCGGATTACGGATGGCTCGATCACTGAATATTCTTTATAATCGTGCCACAGGTCTTCGGCCGTCGCACTCTGTATCTCAGCTCAGGTTAAAATATAAGCTGCGACCCTGAGGCCCAATAACATGGAAAATTTTATTCCAGGAGAGGGACCAAATGAAAATACCGGAATATGTCAGCAAGGAAGAGGTTCGAAAAGTATGCGCAGAGCTGGGGCTCAGCGACTGGTCGATCCGCACGGAAACAGATGTTCCCGCCCGTGAGGCGGAG
>JALHUC010000571.1 GCA_022865845.1 bacterium
AGCGGTTATCAGACAGCAATTCTGGCCGAGCTGTCTAAAAGGGTTTGCACTATCGAGAGGGTTCGGCCTCTAATGGTCAAAGCAAGAACCGTTCTTGCCGAATTGGGTTATAACAATATCCTTTTCAAGGCCTTTGACGGAACCCTCGGATGGAAGGAATATGAGCCTTACGATGCCATCATTATTACGGCCGGTGCGCCCAAAATCCCCCAACCCCTTCTTGACCAGCTTGCGGATGGCGGCAGACTTATCATCCCTGTGGGGAACAGATTTAGCCAGGAACTTATCAAGGCAACCAGGAAAAAAGGAAATACCATCCAGAAAAACCTGGGAGGTTGCCGCTTTGTGGACTTGGTAGGGGTTCATGGATGGAAGGATTAGGGAATAACACAAACTTTCTTGGCCGCCTTTGCTTCTCTCGCACTTCTTACATTATACATACCCTTTACTTTCTTCATATGCCTCGATGAGGGTGGGAATGAAGGTGGTCAGATCCTCTACAATGCAGACGTCGGCAATGTTGAAAATGGCGGCGTTGGGGTCAGTGGATATGGCCACGATAAAGCCGGAGCCTTGCATCCCGACCGTGTGCTGGATAGTGCCGGAGATGCCGCAGGCTATGTAGACCCTGGGCGACACCGTGGCCCCGGTAAGCCCCACCTGCTTTTTGTATTCCAGCCATCCACTGTCGCATACGGGCCTGGAGCCGGCCACGGCCGACCGAGGGAACAGAGCGGCCAGGCGCTGGATGAGGCCCAGGTTTTCTTTCTTGCCGGTGCCCCGCCCTGCTGACACAATGACATCGGCTTCTGCCAGGCCAGCGTCCTCCTGCCTGGCCCTTTTGGTACCCAGTGATCTGGTCTTTTTCGGTTCCGCCGTCGATTTCCGCAGTTCCACCGACCCGGGGGTCGTGGCAATATCCCTCCGGGCCTTGAAAGATCCCGGCTGCACGGTCAGAACAGTGGTTTTGGTTAAGGGAGCCAAGTCCAGCACGATCTTGCCGTTGTACATAACCCGGGAAAAGTAGATATCTCCTTCTTCCCGAAAAACCGCATCCACGCCCGTAATACACCCCGCCTTAAGGCAAATGGCCAGGCCCGGGGCAAAGTCCAGACCCTGAGTGGTCTGCCCTACCAGGACAAAAACAGGGTCCAACTGTGGCAGGATATCGACCAGGAGATCTTTATAAAGCTCCGAGTTGTACAAAGCCAAATGCTGGTTTTGAATTGCCACGACCGGCTCGCCTGTGGCCTTGGCCATCTCCTGGGCCGCTGTTTCAGCCTCAGCGCCCAGGACGACCGCTATAACGTCAAGGGGGCGCCCTTGCCTGATCTCTTCGGCCATGGCCAGCAGTTCGTATGTGCTCGCGGCCACCTGGCCTTTATTGTGCTCCGTTATTATTACGATGCTCCCCTTCATAACCCCATCCACCGCTTAAAGAAAGGCCTTTTCCTTAAGTATTTGAAGAAGCTGGACCGCCTTTTCCCCCTGGTCGCCTTCGAGCACTACACCGGTACGGGATTTGCGGGGATAATCGGCCCGCAGAATCTTCTCCCGGTCCTCCACCGATGGAAGTTTGTCCCGATTTATGACAAAAGCCTTTTGCTTCTTGGCCCGCAAAAGGTTGGATAGAGAAGAATACCTGGGTTTATTGATACCGGTCTGGACCGTCAGGACCGCGGGCAGGTCAAGCTCCAGGATGTCACGCTGCCCGCCCTCGATTTCCCGCTCCACATAGACCATTCCCCCGTCCGGACTCAACTCTTCAAAGATGACCGAGGTGGCGCAAGGGAGCGACAACAGCTCGGCCAGTAGGGGCCCCACCTGGCCCTGCATGTCATCTTCCGCCATGACCCCGGCCAGGATCAGGCCGTAACCTTTGTCCGAAGCATAGGCCGCGATCAAGGAAGCAATGGATAAAGGGCTCAGATACCCCTCCTCCGGCACTAAGAGGTGAACGGCGCCATCGGCCCCCATTCCCATAGCCCTTTCCAGGACCTGTGCCGCCCGCTCCGGGCCAACGGTCAGCGCATCGACCACTGTGTCGGGGCGGGTCTCCTTAATGAGAACGGCTTCTTCCACGGCGAACTCATCGGCGTGGTTCATCCAGTATTTGGTCTGCCCTTTCGGCCGCACCCAACCGGTGTCTTTATCCACGCGGAAGGCCGTTTCGGAGTCAGGGACCTGTTTGATGCACACGAGAATTTTCATTGCTTATAAGTCCGAAAGTCCTTTTTGAAAGGATAACAGGTCCGCCCCGGTGCAACACACTCGAATCAGCCTGCCAAGCCTACAAAGAGCTACCTTCTATGAACCGATTTTTAAGCTTGTAGGCCAAGCCTGGGCTAGAGATTGACCTGATTCCCAAAAGACTTCACAAATACTGCAATTCCTTATGCAACCTATTAATCTACTTCAGTTAGTGATGCCTTTGCTGTCCTTTATGACCATATCCAATTTTGGGTTCTTTTCTATACTGAGAAATCATGCACTACCCATAATGAAGTATACGACAATACCGCAATGTAGGGGAGAAAATGAAGTTTTGCAACAAAAAACGAACGTTCGCTCGTTTTTTGTTGACAACAGATTGAAAGAGATTGTATCAGATTAGCAATATCTTTTTTTCAAGCTCAACCTAGATAAAAACCGATGAGTGTAATATACGTAATTAGACACGCCCAGGCCTCCTTTGGAAGAGAGAATTACGACCGTCTTTCCGACCTTGGGGTCAAGCAAGCAGAGATCCTGGGGGACTATCTGGGACACCTGGGGCTTGAATTCGACGCTGTCTACTCCGGAACCCTCGATCGACAAAAGGACACGGCTGAAGTGGCGCTTGGCCGCATGCCAGGGCAGGCCCGCTATGACCTCCGCATCGAGACCGGGCTCAGCGAGTACGACGCTGAGGCCGTCGTAACCTCACAACTGCCTGCCATGATCGAAGCAGACCCCACGCTGACCCGGGACGTGGAACGTATGACCGAACGCCGCTCTTTCCAACGGGTCTTTGAGGGGGCCATGCTGCGATGGGTCTCAGGCCGCTACGATGTAAACGGCGTTGAGACCTGGCAGGCCTTTTCCTCCAGGGTTCGAAAAGCCATCGGCGAGATCATGGCCGAAAATGGGCGCAGGAAGAAGGTAATCGTATTCACTTCGGGAGGGCCAATCTGCGCCACCGTGCAAATGGCCATTGGGGTCACCACCGAGGTCGCCGTTCGCCTAAACTGGCAGCTCAAAAACACCTCCGTTTCAGGGTTCAAATACAACGATAAGGGGATATTCTTAAGCTCTTTTAATTCTGTCCACCATTTGTGGGATCGCAAGGAGCCGGAACTTTTGACTTACCGGTAAAATTAGACAGGATTTACAGGATGAACATGATATTAGGTTTTTGCCCTTCTACACAAAGCTGATTGGATTTTCTCAATTTCTTCCCTCCGGGGCATAGGCCCTACGGGCCGGGAGCTGGAAATTGAGAAAAAATCGTGCCAATCCTGTTTGTCCTGTCTGAAAAAAAGGAGTTTCCTAAGCATTATCTTAGGGGCGTAGCCCCAATTGGAGTATCGGATCGAACTAACCCAATCAGCGACCACCAGTAGAACTGGTGGTATGAGGAAGGCCCCTAAAAGGGGCCACTGAAATAGTCAGCGATAGTGAATTTAAAACACGAATATCGAAATTCGAAAT
>JALHUC010000572.1 GCA_022865845.1 bacterium
AGGCGTGTAGGATCCCCCATAGCCTTGAAGGTACGTGTCACAAGATCAACATCCCCCACACCGAGAGCGTTGTCCCTTGCCTGTTTGATCTTTTCCTCGTGTATGACCCTGGTTTCACACAGGTCAGACGCTTTTGACATAACGCCCCCTCATTGCTTTCTGAGTATATGCTCATATATACGTTTGCAGGGTATATGTCAATGCGAAAGAACTTAGTCGTAGTCCTGGTCCTGGGTACTGCCATGAATGGAACTTTCAAGTCTATCTTGATATTTTTCCTGTCAGCGTTGTTATTTTTAGCCTGTTCCTCTCCCCTTTTAGCGGAATCTGAAGGGTCCTTCGCCTTCCTCTACATACCCGGGATACAGGGGTATGCTGAGGATCCTGCCCATCGCAACTGGATCGAGGTCCTCTTGGGCGACTGGGGTTCGGTACCCCCGCCCAGGGGTTCTATGGTATCTGACACCGGCAAGGGACCGGCCGGCTAGTTGTTCTTCGGAGATTTCTCATTCCTGAAATATGTGGATGAAACTTCCGAGGCGCTTGCGGAATACTGCTCTAGCGGCCTGAAGTTCTCCCATATCCGCGTCGAGCTTTCCGGCTCAAACATGGGAAAATTCAAGTATTTGGTCCTGCGGAAGGTTAAGGTACTGTCCGTACGGCCGGGAAAGACGGAAAGTGACGGAAGTGGGACAGAGATTGTGACGGTGGGTTTCAGGCAGGTAGAGTACCAATAAAAAGGCGGGCAAATGCCGCCTTTTTATTGGTACAGTGTCTGGTGTCTGGTTCTAGTGTCTAGCTAATAAGCGGGCGGCCAAATGGCCGCCTTTTTTTATTTTGCTCTGCGTCCTATTTCCAGACACTAGAATCTAGAAACCAGACACTAGCGTGATTAGCATCGGGAAATTCAGTCTTGGCCTTTAATCGCACGGTGAATTTCCCGCTCCTGGTCCCTCTTCTTTATATCCTCTCTCTTGTCCCCCAGTTTCTTGCCTCGGCCAACACCCAGCTCCAGTTTGACGAGTCGGCCCTTCAGGTACAGGCGCAGTGGCACAAGAGTCAACCCCTTTTCCATAACCTTGACCTGGAGCCTGTGTATCTCCACGGCATTTAACAACAGCTTACGCTCCCGCAAAGGGTCGTGATTGGTGATGTTACCGTGGGAATAGGGGCTTATGTGGGCCCCTATAAGCCAGGCTTCGCCATTACGGATATCGGCATAGGCTTCCTTTATATTCGCCTTCCCCTCCCGGATGGATTTGACTTCGGTCCCCGCCAGAGCGATCCCAGCCTCTACCTTTTCCAATATCTCGTAGTTAAACCGCGCCTGGCGGTTCTGAACTAGGGTGCGACCCGTTCCCATGGACCTCCTCCTCCCCAAGCCCCACCCATTTCATTCTTCAGACGCGCCAGCATTACAGCACATGTCACCAGAGGGAAAGCTTTACGCATTATTGCCAGAGAGGTATTATTGATCTGTTGTTTTAAGTAAACTATCATCCTGACCAAGGGAGCCTTTCCATGAAGGATTACAAATGCCCAGTCTGTGATGCGGAGCTTATCCTCGATGGCGATGAACGAGCCGGTGACGCCGTATACTGTTCGTTCTGCAACAGTACCATCAAGGTTTACAGCGGCAAGGCAAGTGACGACCTCAAACTTGTCGATGATAACTGATTACCTCTAACCTCTAATACCATTGACCAGACTCGATAAGCAACCACCCACCAAGTCCGATCTCCTGGCAGACGCAGTTCGCATTTCCCGTCTCGCCGGAAAGCTGCTGAAAGACCGCCTGCTAACGGACTTTGCTATTGATCACAAAGGTGAGGTGGATATTGTCACGGAAATGGACAGATCGGCCCAGGACCTTATCGAGCAGGAGGTCCTGCTCAAGTATCCGGACCACGGCATCCTCGCTGAAGAAGACCTCCACATACAGGGCTCAGATGGTTTTCACTGGATCGTCGACCCGCTAGACGGGACGACGAACTACGCCCACCGCTTCCCGGTATTCTCCGTCTCCATCGCCGTAGCCTACAGGAACGATGTCCTGTGCGGTGTCGTCTACAACCCCGTATCGGAAGAGCTGTTCACAGCTATCCGGGGTGAAGGAGCCAGCCTTAACGCCCTGCCCATCAGGGTTTCCAAAATAAACAGTCTCAACGACAGTCTCCTCGGGACCGGTTTTCCCTACAATATAAGGGAAAGTTCCCATACCAATCTGGACCATTTCAAAGAGTTCGCCATCAGGACCCAGGGCATCCGACGCTGCGGAAGCGCTGCTCTGGACCTTTGCTTTGTCGCCTGCGGACGGCTGGACGGTTTCTGGGAGCTGAACCTGAAATCCTGGGATATCGCAGCCGGTGCGCTTATCGTCAGGGAGGCTGGGGGGGTAACCACCGATTTTGAAGGCAGCGCGCTGGAAATGGACGGATCGAGGGTTCTTGCCAGTAATGGGCACATTCATGAGCAACTGTTGGAAATATTGAAGATCAGTGTCTAAGTGGCTAGGGTCTGGAAGTTCAGTGCACTTGTGCACAAGTGCACCTGTGCACCAATCTGCATTTTCCCTGTGTCTCCGAGTCCCCGTGTCTCCGTGCCCAATGGTTTCCCCACTCCCCGTATCAGTCGGATGGTCCGACACCGGCGGGAGATACGGCCCGGGCCAAGGTCAGGACGGATACCGTCGCACCCGCACTGCGCAGGATCCTGGCACACGCCCGGACCGTTGAACCGGTAGTGTAAACATCATCAAACAGTAGAACTCTTTGCCCCCTCACCAGATCAATAGCTCTGCCAGGTACAAAGGATACTGCTGCGTTCCGGCTTCTTTCCTTTGCGGAAAGACCCACCTGGGTTCGGCCACCTTTTTTCCTGATAGCATCCGTCTGAACCTTAACACCCAATTGCCGGGCCGCCGACACGGCCAGGACATAAGACTGGTTAAACCCTCTTTTCCATCGGCCGTTTAAGGACAACGGTACCGGTACAAGAAGATCCACCTCGGGGAAAGGATGTAGTGTACCAATGCCCCTTGCAAGCGCCTCCTCAAGAGGCGCCAGCAGTCCGATCAAGCCTCCGTACTTGAATTTGGATAGCGCCTCGGCCACTGCCCCCCGGTACAAAAGCACACCTCGGCACCACTTAAAGGTCGGCCGCCCCTTTATGCAGACAAGACACAAGTGGGGTACCTGACTGCCCTGAAACGGCTTACCGCACAGTTCGCAGCATTGCCCCCCAACAGGTTCAAATAAATCAAAACAATTCAGACAGCAGTGGGGGTAAGGGCCATGAGAGAGTCGGCCACAGATGAGGCAGATGGGAGG
>JALHUC010000064.1 GCA_022865845.1 bacterium
CCCACGGCAATTCTCCGGACTCACGTCCGTAGAGGATCTGCTCCGCGGCGGGGATGATCTTTGTCAGGCGCTTCATTGATACACCCCCGGCGGGCAGGTTGTCCAGTACATCTGCCACCGACCTGTCCCCCAGGGAAAGAAGGGCGTCCAGGTAAGCGCCCCTTACGGAACCTGTCTGGACCCTGACCCCTCCAACGGGGCCGAGTCTGGATCGAACTGTTTTCATACGTCCGTTGAGTATGGATTCCGCGGCCATGGGAACCCTTTCAAAAGCTGTCCGCGGTTTCGGCACGAAGGGGTTGACGCTTATCGTTAAAGTGCCCACCTTTCCCCTTGGCCTGCCAAAGTGAAGCATCCTCTCTCTCAGCTTTACGGCAAGCTCCACGATCCCCTCAATATCACTGTCTGTCTCTTTGGGCAGTCCAACCATGAAATAGAGTTTGAGATTGGGAATCCCCGCATCGAGGAGTATATCCACCCTATCGAGGAACTGTTCATCGGAAAACCGTTTACCGATGGCGCTCCGAAGCTCCACAGTTCCGGCCTCGGGAGCAAGAGACACCGTCCGGTGCCTGGCCGCAACCAGCAGGGCGGCCAGCTTCGGGGTGACCCTTTCGGCCCGGATGGAAGATGGGGAAAAGCTGCCTTCCTGCTCCAGGAGATAAGCGGCCATTTCTTCCAGTCCGGGGTGGTAGGACACAGCCGTCCCCACTAATCCGATAGTCTTGCGGTAACCAAGCCCAAGTTCTGCTTCCCTCACAAAGGCGTCCATCCCCAGGAACCGCACGGGACCGCAAACCGAACCGGCAGCGCAAAAAAGGCAGCCGGCCGGGCATCCCCTTGAAACCTCCAGCGGATAAAGGCTCCCGAACTCCGAATCGGTGCTCACCACGGCCGGGCGGGCGGGGTTGTCATCCAGATCACTCATGGCAGCGGTTACGATGGTGGATGGGGTTCCCGGGTCGGGGCGGGGCCTGAGGAAGGGGCTGCCGGGCACAGGCTCGCCTTTATATCTGCCAGGCAGGTAGACACCCGGCACCCTTACCATACTGTCAAGGAAAGCGGCTCTGTCGCTGTCTGGTCCCACGACCAGGAGCTGATCCTTTAATATCGGGAGGACAGGTTCTGCGTCCCCGAGGACAATGAGGTCGAAAAGGTGATGACAGGTTTCAGGGTTTATGGTGACTGCCACCCCTCCTCCGATGAGGAGAGGCCTGGTTATTGGATTTTCAAGCCCTACCCTTCCCGCTTCCAGCAGCCGTGGGAGGTGAACCATATCCGGCTGAAAGGAAACAGAAAGGGCGATGACATCGAACTCTTCCAGGGATCGCCCTCCATCCGGGAAACTGAGGGAGCGCCCATCCCAGAATACTCTCCGGGCATCAAACCTGTGGTCCTCCAGGAAAGTCCTGAGAATTGCCTGGTATCCGAGGTTTGGCATGCCCACCCGATAACTGTTCGGGTAGGCCACGGCAACCTTCATACCGCCGCTCCGGGGTGGCGGCGAGATCCAGGTCTCTTTTGAAACCATGCTTGCAGGCACGGAAGATCAATCCGCCTGGCGCCTTAAAAAGGCCGGAACCTCGAACTCTTCCTCTTCGATGAGGGTCACCGACGGCCGCCTCACCTTATCGAGGGGATTCTCAGCTTCATTTTTTCGGACATAGGCCGGGATCTCCGAATCGCTTTTCCTATCACTCCTGTGAGTGTGGATCAGGTCCCGCCCCTTGTGACCGGCTTCGCGGCCGAAACCTGTAGCGATGACGGTAACCATGAGTTCATCCCCTACAGTGTCGTCCTCAACCCATCCGAAAATGATCTCGGCATCCTCATGGACAGCGGCGCGGATAATGGATGAGGCGTGATGGATCTCCTGGATACCAATGTCGGAGCCAGCAGTGATGTTAATGAGCACACCGGTGGCGCCATCGATGCTGTTGTCCTCCAGAAGGGGGCTCGAAATGGCTGTTTGAGCTGCCTCGGCAGCCCGGTCGTCCCCATCAGCAACCCCTGTTCCCATGAGCGCCCGTCCCTTGCCCGCCATGATGCGCTTGACGTCGGCGAAGTCCAGGTTGATCCGTCCCGGTTTCGTGATGAGATCGCTGATACCTTTCACAGCGCAATTGAGAACTTGATCCACGATCGCAAAGGCGTCGGTGGCCCTGGCACCGTGCTTGATCACCGAGAAGATCCGGTCGTTGGGGATCACAATAAGTGTATCAACACTCTTGCGCAGCTCTTCAAGACCGTCCTCGGCGTTTTTCAGCCTGACTCTGCCCTCAAAGTCAAAGGGCTTGGTGACTACGCCCACAGTCAAAGCTCCTGACTCCTTGGCAATTTTGGCCACGATGGGCGCGGCTCCTGTCCCGGTTCCCCCTCCCATGCCGGCGGTGATGAACACCATCTCGGTACCCGAGAGGCTCTCTCTTAGCTGCTCTTCGCTCTCCTCGGCCGCCCTGCGGCCCACCTCCGGATCAGCACCCGCTCCAAGACCGTGAGTCACCTGGATACCCAGCTGTATCCTGGTGGGGGCCAGTGAAGTTTTAAGGGCCTGTGCGTCCGTATTGGCCGAGATAAACTCCACGTTCTTCAAATTGGACTGGATCATTGTGTTCAAGGCGTTTCCGCCGCCGCCACCGACCCCAACGACCTTAATCCTGGCCTTGAGATCCTTACTGTCTTCCGCAAATGTAAACATCAGTTCACCTCCCAATGAACTCGAGCGATCCCGAATCGCTCGAATTAAGTCCTGAGTCCAAAGTCCGAGGTCCAGAGAAAATTGCTGTTTTTAACTCTGGACTCTGGTCTCTGGACGCTAGACTGCTTCTAAAAAAAGTCCGTAAGCCATCCCTTCATCTTCACCACGATCTTGTCAAAGATCCCTGTTTCATTGTGCCCGAACCCGGTTTCGCTGGCGTGGGTGGCGGCGTATTTTACAAGCCCCACCGCCGTGGCATACATGGGGCTGTTAACCACATCTATCAGCCCGCCTATATCAATAGGTGTTCCCCGGCGAACAGGCAGGTTAAACACCTGTTCGGCAAGTTCCGTCATACCCGGCATGATCACCGTTCCGCCGGTGATGACCACTCCTGATGCGATCCTGTCGTCATAACCAGACTTCAGGATCTCCCGGTTGATAAGGTCGAAAAACTCCTCTGCCCTCGGTTCGATGATCTCAGCCAGGGACATCCTCGAAACGGTCCTGGGTTTGTGCCCTCCCACGGAGAGGACCTCCACCACCTCATCCTCCCCCACCATATCGGTGAGGGCGCAACCGTATTTTTTCTTGATCTTTTCCGCTTCCGTAGTGGGTGTCCTGAGACCGTAGGCAATATCGTTGGTCAGGTTGACGCCCCCCAGGGCCAGCACCGCTGTGTGCTTGATGCTTCCGTCTCCAAGGATAGCCACATCGGTGGTTCCCCCGCCGATATCAACCAGGGCTACACCCAGTTCTTTCTCCTCCTCCGTGAGCACCGCGTCGGCCGCAGCCAGAGGTTCCAATACGATATCCAGTACGTCCAGCCCCGCACGGTGGCAGCACTTGATGACGTTCTGGGCAGAGGTGACTGCCCCGGTAACGATGTGGACCCGGGCCTCGAGCCTGACTCCTGACATCCCGAGAGGGTCTCTTATTCCATCCTGATCATCGACGATATACTCCTGGGGCAGAATATGGATCACTTCACGGTCCAGGGGCATGGCCACAGCCTGTGCTGCATCGATGACCCGCTCAACGTCCTTCTTTGAAACCTCCCGGGTTTTAACAGCAACGACACCATGGCTGTTAAACCCCTTGATATGGCCGCCGGCGATCCCTGCATAGACTCCCTGTATGGGCACCCCGGCCATGAGTTCAGCCTCTTCTATCGCCTTCTTGATGGAATCCACCGTGTAATCGATGTTTATCACCACACCCTTCCGAAGGCCCCTGGATGGTGTGGTCCCGATACCGATGATCTCGCACTTCCCGCCGTCTCCCACGGCTGCCACCACCGCACAGATCTTGGTGGTGCCTATATCCAGTCCAACTACGATCCGCTCCTTACCTTTGGCCATCTGCTTATCCTCCCGCAGGGGAAAGACCGTTCCCCCCTGACGCATCATGCTTTCTTTCAGGCATTCCAATGACACGATCCTCGAACCTCAGATCGTATCCGGCAGATCGAACATCAAAAACCCCTGCTTCCATGAGACGAGCCAGCTTTTTCATCTGGACATCCATTCTCCCCTGTTTAAGAACAAGAACCGTACCGCTGTCCATGAGGGAAACCTTGACCAGATTCCCTTCCACAGCCAATTCGGATATCCTTTCCTGTCCGATAAGACCGGACTGGGGAATATTTCGAAGGACCTCCATGGCTGGCTGCGCCTCGATCATCATCCGCCCCGGCACCCCGGACTCCGGGACCCCGGTGATAACCGGATACCCCTTGGGGTAAGCAGTGTGAAGACTAAGGACAACCCCCTCGGCATCAACCAAAGTGAATTGCCGGCCAAGGACAACAGCTACAGGAACCCTCTCCTTCACAGATATTCTCAGTGTGCCCGGAAGCTCTCGCACTACGGTAGCCTCCTTGACAAAGGGGTGTGTGGTCACCTTCCTGCGAACCTCCTCCAGATCGATCCTCAGCAGGGAATCCCCCTTCACAACTCCTGCTAGCCGGCGGATAGCGTCCGGCTGAACATCCTGACACCCTTCAACCTCTACGATCCTTACAGACAGGGACTCCAGGCCCATAACCTTTCCAACACCCAAGTAGGCACCATAAAGAATACCCAGGGCCATAGCACCCACTGCAGCTCCCCTGATGATCCACCATCCCCTCACCAGGAAGTGCCTGGCAGAGAAACCTGTCCTCTTCTTTTTGACCATGGAAACCCGCTTCGCAGGCTTTCCAGCTCTCTTTCTGCTTGTGGAGGTTTTGTGCTTCACCGGCTTCCCTCTCCCGCAGCCTGGAGCATCTCCATGACCAGTTGGGTAAACCCGATCCCCACTCCCGCAGCCGATTTGGGCAGCAGGCTGTTGGGAGTCATGCCCGGTATGGTGTTGACCTCGATCACCTGGAAACGGTCACCGGCTCCGCGAAAATCAACCCGGACAGCGCCGCAGCATCTCAGGGCCCTGGCTGCGGCCCGGGCCGCCTCCTGAACCGTTCTGGTGGCATCTTCCCCGATGGAGGCAGGGACACGATACTCCTGGGCTCCGGTTACGTACTTGGTCTCGTAATCGTAGAACCCCGATTCGGTAACGATCTGAACGATAGCCATCGGACGATCGTTGAGCACTCCCACCGTAAGGTCCTCACCTTCCACGAACTCCTCCACCAGGACATCCGGATCGTGGGATGCGGCGA
>JALHUC010000065.1 GCA_022865845.1 bacterium
ATGAAAAGAATAGATGCACGTTTCATCACGTCCTCCTTTACCCTGAATGCAGAGTTATGTTTTCATTTTTATCAATTCCACTGGCGAATTCAAGCTAAAAGGCTGAAATTGCAATAATCACACCACCGCAGACAGCCTATATATAAAGGTTTTCATTAATAAAAAGTGGGCAACTATGAAAAAAGTACGGGTAAGTGCCTTGATTCGTAACTCGGTTGAAAGCCGTGACTTGTAATTCGTGACTTGTTTAATAAAGTGGCCAGCGCCGCGTGCTTGATGAATTGCATAAGCGACAAACCCCTAACAATTAACGATTATTCCAGATTTGCAGTTTAAGATTTACGAGTTACGAATCACGAATAACGAATCACGGCCTTTTCTCCCTTTGCTGTGTCTGTTAAAAAAGTGTAAATTTACCGGGAAGTTCACATTCAGGAACACAGGAGGAGTTCATCGTTCTAAGCAACGGGGCCGACATAGAGCACGCAGACCGTCTTGCCGAAAGGCTACGGTCATCCATCGCTGAATCCGGAGTGACAGTCAGCTGCGGCGTGGCCCACTATCCCAATAAAAAGAGCCGGTTCCCTGACGACCTCATCCGCCTTTCCGACGAGGCCCTGTATGTGGCCAAAAGAAGTGGCAAAAACCAGGTTGTGAGCTGGGACGAGAGCATGGAGGGAAAATAGAATGGCACATGATGATAATGGTCATATCCTGGCAGTGTTCGTGGATTTTGAGAACATCATTCTGGGTTTCAAGGGGAAAAAACAAAAAAAGTTCGAGATAACCCTGATCCTGGAACGCCTGGTGGAGAAGGGCAAGATCGTGGTCAAGAAAGCTTATGCAGACTGGACCCGTTACGCCGATTACAAGCATGCTCTCCACGAGGCGGGCCTGGAACTTATTGAGATCCCCAAACGCCAGTTGACCGGCAAAAACTCAGCTGATATCCGGCTGGTGGTGGATGCCCTCGACCTGTCCTGGGGAAAAGAACACATTGATACATTTGTCATCGTGTCCGGTGACTCGGACTTCTCCCCTCTGGTTTCGAAGCTCAAGGAGAACGGGAAGAGGGTTATCGGCATGAGCCTTCAGGATTCGGCCTCCACCCTGCTCACCGAAAACTGTGACGAGTTTATCTACTATGAGGAACTCGAGAACCCTGTAGGGATCCCACCCAAGATGACCGAAGACATCCCCAAGCAGCGAAAAGAGGCGTTCCAACTCCTGGTGGACTCCATCATCGCGCTGGTCCGGGAGAACAAGGAGATCCTCTGGTCCTCCATGGTCAAGGAGACCATGAAACGAAAGAAACCCTCTTTCTCGGAATCTGCCGTTGGGTACCGTACCTTCAGCGAACTGCTCGATGATGCCCAGCGCAATGGACTTATCCGACTTCGCCAGGACGAGAAAAGCGGATCGTATATTGTAGTGGGGTTTGGGAAAGAAGAAGGGAAATAAAATAGTGTCTAGCGTCTAGTATCTGGTGTCTAGCTAAAATCCAGGAGCAACTTCAAAATCACATGAGAAAGCCGGAGCGTTTGCTCCGGCTTCCTGTTTATTTATTATAGTTATCCTGAAGATTTGCTAGACACTAGAATCTAGACACCAGACACTGGGCAAACCATCTATAGGGTCAGTGATGGTTTGCCCTCTTCATCCCATCCCCGCTTCTCATAATACATCCCCAGTATTTTCTCGTACTCATCCCGGTCGATGACCGCGCCAGCCGTGGGGCCTGAGGGTACCGGATCTTCGAAGGATCGCTGGGCAGGATAGTCATCTTTGCGGCTGATTCCCAGGCTTACATTGATGGCCCGTGTAAGATCGTAAATGTGCCTGGATCTTTCAAACAGTTCGTCCATGGACAGATCCAGGCCGGTAATGGCCTTGTAGAACCGCTGGTAATACTCCTCCGGGAATCCGAGTTCGATCCATGGAAGCCTGCACACTCCCAGCATGTCAAAGAGGGGCCTGACCGTCTGGTGATAGATGAGGAAATTGACCTTGTCCTCGAACTCCAGGTTATTCCCTGTCTCCAGCTCGTTGAAAACAGTGAGGGCTCGGGTGTGATGAGCTCCGATATCTGAGGTTCCGTACCCCAGAGCCATGGAGATGGCTCCGCGGGCGTCATAGGCAGACTGCTCCAGGCCCTTGACGTGATTGATGATGCGGGCCATTTCAGGCCAGCGGCTGATAATGGCCCTGGCCCCGCCGGCAAGCGTGTCCCCGACGCCATCCCTGAAGGCGATCTTGTTGATGAGTGCCAGGATGGCGTCCTCGTCCCCCCATTCGATCTCGATACCATCTATATCTTCAGAGGTGATAAAGCCTCTCTCCAGGCCTTCGATGACAGCCCCGATGATGGAGCCGGTGGAAATAGTGTCCACTCCCAGTTCATCGCACAGGGCGTTGGCCTTGAGGATATAGGCAAAGTTGGAGGAACCAAGGTTGCTGCCGAGCATAGCCGCGGACTCGTACTCCGGACCCTCGGTGACGGTACCCCGGTACTTGCCTTCCTTGACGAGACATACATTTCCGCAGGACATGGAACACCCGAAACAGGCCGAATCCCCGATCTTGTAACGGTCCTCCATGACGTAGCCGTTCATCCGGTCGGCCCTGTCGTAGACCGTCTCCTGGAAGTTCCTGGTGGGCAGGATCCCCATCTTGTTGGCGTAATCCACCACCGACATGAGACCCTGGTCCTGCCAGAACTTGAAGAACTTGTGGCTCTTAATCAGAGCGTACCCCTCGGCGGAGGCTTCCATCAGCCCGGGGAGGTCGAAAACGGGAAGATCTCTGGAACCTCTGACAGCAACAGCTTTGAGGTTTTTGGATCCCATTACCGCGCCGATCCCGATCCGGCCCGCGTTACGGCTCCAGTCTGTGTTGACACAGGCGTAGACAACAGCGTTCTCTCCGGCCGGCCCAATGCAGGCGATCTTCATGTCCTCGTCGCCGGTGGCTTCCCGGACCATGCGCTCGCCTTCCAGGGCGGTAGCCCCTGCGGCGTGAGGTATGGGGATCACCTTGACCGTGTCGTCCTGGATGCTCAGGGCAGACAGCACCGGGGCCTTGCCCTTGATCACCACAGCGTCATAACCGGCCTGGCGAAGTTCCACACCGAAGACCCCGCCGATGCTGGAATCACCGTAGATACCCGTCGCCGGTGAGATAGTAATGAATGAGTTCTTGCCCGAAGCCGGGAGGTAAGCGCCGGTGAGGGGACCGGGGGCGATGATAAGGATGTTGTCCGGCCCCAGGGGATCGATCCTCTTTTTCCTTCCCTTGAGGTGGTCGGCAAGGATCCTGGCACCAAAACCACGTCCGCCAATGTATTTGTTGGCAAACTCCTCATCAAAGGGACGAACCTCACTCGTTCCTGATGTAAGGTCCACTTCCAGGATCTTGAAGAAATAACCCCCCTTAACTGTCATCGCTTCCGCCCTTCCTGATCTTCGCGTATTTAAGGGTCTTCTTCTGGCCATCATCCATATACTCCACCTTGCTCATCTTGGCGTAGCTGCGGGCAGCCGAAAGGCGATGGGCCTGACCCAGGATGTGCTTTGGATGGAATTTGAGGGCCTCCTTGGGACAGGCCTGGACACATAGAGGTTCGCCGCCGTCACACAGGTCGCACTTGAAAGGATGCTCGATGTCCTCGTGAAGGAACATGGCGCCAAAGGGGCAACTGGTCAGACACTGGTTGCAGGAGATGCACTTCTCCTGATCGAGGCGCACGACCCCGTTTTCCTTGTAAATGGCGTTGGTGGGGCACCCTTCCCCGCACTTGGGCACGCCGCACTGTTTGCAGACGATTGGCATGCGGATCACAGGGTGCGGATACAGCACCATGACCCGCATTCGGCTTTTTTTGGGGTTGTTGGCCCCCTCACGCCCAACGCTGCAGGCCAGTTCGCAGATCTTGCACCCGGAGCATCTCTCCGGAATAACTGTAAGGTGCATCGATTACCTCCGATAAAATAATCCTGGCCCTGCCGGATTGTTTTATAAAGCAAGCTTCGCTTGCCTGCTTCAGTTTTCGTCCCAGCGTCAGGTAAAACAGACTATACGAAGGACAATAAATAATGAGGTTAAAATGAAAGCAAATATACATAGCAGAAAGGGCATTGGAATACCAGAGTATGGTGATCGGTGATCGGTGATCGGTGATCGGTGATCGGTGATCGGTGATCGGTGATCGGTGAATAGTTTGCAATTCCTCACCACTTTGTCAAACATCAGTTGTTTTATTTGAACACCTTTGAATTTACTATTCAAATTGTTTATAATTGTTCACCAGAAGTATTGATATTTCTGATTACCGATCACTGATCACCGATTACTGATTACGGAGGAACTTATGAGCAAAGTCATCATTTACGGAAAATCCAGTTGACCCTACACCGTGAAGGCCCGTGAGGCCTTTGAAGGTGAAGGTAAAACGGTAGACTACAAAGATGTGGTTGCTGACCCGGGTTTATTGGACGAAATGCTCAAGGTCAGCGGGGGTAAGCGGCAGGTCCCTGTGATCGTTGACGGTGAAAAGGTCCAGATCGGCTACGGAGGCACGTGAGGGGTATAATTAATCCCAGCGGCGCTGGGATTAATTAGTGTCTAGTATCTGGTTTCTGGTATCTAGCTAGAAACTAGACCCTAGACACTAGACACTCCAGCCAAAGACCGCTTCTTCTCAAGAGGCTGTCTTTGGCTGGATCAGCTTCTCTAAAGATTCATCACCCATTTCCCTGACAAGGGAAAAGTTCTTGATCATGTTGCGGTTTACAGCGAAGAAGGACTGGGTCAGGTTGGCCTCGTCCAGTACCTTCTGGATGGCGGGATCGATCATGCTGTCGAGCTTTTCTGTTGTA
>JALHUC010000573.1 GCA_022865845.1 bacterium
CATCTCGAGTCAGCCATGGCTGCCTATTACCTGGCGTGCTCTGAAAAATGGAAGTCCATAAGCTCCCTGTGGATGGAGCTGGCTATAGAGGAAGAGCACCACGAAAAGATCATCGGTGACCTGGCCAGGGTCGTTAAAGTGCACCCGGATCAGTTTAAGCACGGGCTGAGGGTCGAACCCACAGCTATTTCATCCTTCGTGGAAAACATCAACGAGAAGACGTCCGACGTCATGAAGGGACAGGTGACCCTCAGCGCGGCCCTTACTTTCGCCCTGGGCATCGAGGAATCTATTATCGAGGGCCGTTTTTTCGAGCTCATCATCAGCGGTAACCAGCGGTACCTGAAGTTCATGGAGGCCATGAGCCGGGACCTTGCCCAGCATCGCCAGATGATCATAGAGGAAATAGAGAAAACAAAAAAAGGTGATTAGTGAACCGTGGAGTGCGGAGCGTGGAACGTGGAGCGTGGAAAGAAACTGGTACTCTTCCACTTCTTAGTCAAGCGTTTCAAAAGCAGAAGACTGTTATTTGAATATGGCCGCCAGCAGAGAGAAACCAGGCGAAAACAGCACCTCCGGTTTTTAACATGTGGTATGGTAAACCTGCGAAAAATAAGATTTTAAAAGTCAGGAAATCACAACTCCAGGACCAGGGGAATGAGGGTGATGTAAGAGAAACCACGCCCGATGAGAGGGTCGCAAGAGTGCGTCAGCAATGAAGCTCGACGGAAGCGTAATCGGACTGAATTTATGATTATCTTTGAAGGTTTCCTGGAAGGGTTTAGAAGCAAGGCCAGAGCCCCGAGGAATACCTGAGACGTATATGCTGACATACGTCGAGGCTTTCCGAGGGATGACAATCCCGTTAATGGCGGGACAGATGAACCCAAATAAGGAAAAACAGATTTTGACTCTTTCAAGGTTGGCAAGAATGCATGAGCTACAAGGCTCGACTGACGAGGCAACCGTGAGTCCCGCCGTTGGCGGGATGAGGACTGCCGAGGCAATTTGAACATATAGAAGAAAGCTTTGTAGAGAGGAACTGAATGATGTCGCACGTGGTCATTAGTGCTTATCGGTGCGGGAGAATGAGTGAGATGCAAGGCCCGAGTCCTGAGGAATGCCGGAGACGTATATGCCGACATACGTCGAGGATTTCCGAGGGGCGAGAACGCAGCAGATTGCCCATTACCGCGCGCCGCCCAAACAGAAATCATGTCCACTAATCTCACCCCTCAGTACAGAGAAGCCGAGGAAGAATTTCGGCAGGCAGTCTCGCCCGAGGCCAAATTGGAAGCCCTCGAAAAAATGCTCCGTCTCATCCCCAAGCACAAGGGGACAGAGAAGATGCAGGGCGATATCAAAAAGCGCATCGCCAAATGGAAAACCCAGTCCGAGCAGGCGAAAAAAAAGGGAGGCGGGCGAGTCGACCTTTCTCACGTACCGAAGGAAGGTTCCGCCCAGGTTGTCGTCATCGGTCCGGTGAACACAGGAAAGTCCTCCCTCATATCGGTAATGACCAACCTGGAGCCGAACATCGCCGAGTACCCATTTACAACCCGGATGCCTCAACCGGGAATGATGTTTCACCACGGCATCCCCATCCAGCTGGTAGACACCCCGGCCCTGGATCCCAACGTGACAGAGCGCTGGATCTCAGGACTCATCAGAAACGCCGACATGGCCGTCCTCACTCTGGACCTTGCCCGGGACGATCTCCTTGAACAGTGGGAGGCCGCTCATACCGTCCTTGAGGACCTGAAAATAAATCTCATTTCCTCTGATGGAGAAAAGGTATTTGAGGAAAGCGGCTGGGCCCATTTACCGTCTATCTACCTTGGGAACAAGTGCGCCATGGACGAAGCCGAGGAACGTCTTTCCATCCTCACGGAACTTATCGAGGACCTTCCCCAGATACACCCCGTGTCGGCCCGAACCGGTTCGGGGCTAGAAGAGTTCAAGGAAAATGTGACCAATTCCATGCGCCTCATCCGGGTTTTCTCCAAGCCCCCCGGCAAGGAACCGGACATGGATCATCCCTTCGTTGTCAAACGCGGGTCTACTGTATCGGAACTTGCCAAAACGGTGCACAAGGACCTGGCCTTAAAAATGAAGTTCGCAAGGGTGTGGGGGGAGGAGGTCTATGATGGGCAGAGGGTGGCAATGGATTACGAGTTGATTGATGGAGATATAGTCGAACTGAATGATTAATATGAACCGCACTCCATCAATCAACTCGAGTGCAAAGTGTAAAGTGTAAAGTGCAGTGGAAAAATCATTATCGCTCTGCACCCTGCACTCTACACTCAGACCACGGTTAACCGATCGGAACGATTGATGCAACGATATCATAATGCAATTATTGCTCTGACTATAAGCCTCGTTGCCATTTCGCCATCCGTGGTCTGCGCCGATCGATTGACAGTGGTCGCGTCGGTATTCCCCCTATTTGATTTCGCCCGGGAGGTAGCCGGTCCGGCGGCTGATGTGCGGCTCCTGCTGCCGCCCGGGGTAGACCCTCACTCCTGGGAGCCAAGGCCATCAGACATCGTAGACCTTTCCCAGGCGGACATTTTTGTGTACACCAGTGAGAGGATGGAACCGTGGGCCGGCAAAATCGCCAGGGCAGTCCAGGGACGGGGCGTTGCTCTCGTGCAGGCCATGGACAACCCAGGCTTTACCAGTACTGTTGGCAGCGGTCAGGACCATGGAGAGGACCCCCATTTCTGGTTGGACCTTTCCCTTTCTGCCCGTACAGTGGAGATGATCGGCAGTCTGCTTGCCAGCCAGGACCCTGAAAACAGGGACAGTTATATCGCCAATGCCCGGGCTCACGCCCGCAGGCTTGAACAACTTGACCAGGATTTCATGATCGGCCTCAAAGAGTGCGGCTCGCGGCGTCTCGTGACGGGGGGGCACGCGGCCTTCGGGCATCTGGCCCGGCGATACGGTATCGAACAATTATCCGTCTACGGTCTCAGCCCGGATGCCGAACCAACACCCAGGCACCTGGCTGGCATCGTTAACGTGGTTAAAGACAATAAGATCCACACCATTTTCTCGGAAGAGCTGTTGAACCCCCGGATGGCGCAGGTCCTTTCTCAGGAGACCGGTGCAAAGGTTATGGTTCTTAACCCGGGGGCGAACCTGTCTGCGGCCCAGTGGCGGGAGGGGCTGACCTTCCTCGAGATCATGGGGCGCAACCTGAAGACCCTCAGGGAGGGACTTGAATGTGATTGAACCTGATGTCCTGTTCGACCTGGATGAGGTGAGTTTCCGGTACGGGAACGAACAGATCCTGGACTCGGTGAGTCTGAAGGTCCATCGGGGGGATTTTCTTGCCCTGCTGGGCCCCAACGGTTCGGGAAAGTCCACTCTCATCCGCATAATACTCGGCCTGCAGAAGCCCGACACCGGGTTGGTCCGGATCATGGGCAGGAACCTGGTGGATTTTACCGCCTGGGATAGGGTGGGGTATGTTCCCCAGAAGGTCACCGACCTGGATCCCCTTTTCCCGGCATCGGTGAAAGAGGTGGTGGCCATGGGCCTCCTGCCCCACAAGACCTGGCCCCGTTTCCTGAAACCGGGGGATGAAGCGGTTATTGATGAAGCCCTGGACCTTATGGAGATGCGCCGCTATAAAGACCGCCGCATATGGGCACTTTCAGGGGGGCAGCAGCAGCGGGTATTCATAGCAAGGGCCCTTGCCTCCCAACCCGAAGTCCTGGTCCTGGACGAACCGACCACTGGTGTGGACGGAGTCACCCAGGAGCGATTCTACGATATGCTCCAGCACATCAACAGGGAGAAAGGTGTCACCATGATCCTGGTGACCCACGACATCGGAGTGGTCACCAAACATGTGAACAAAGTGGCCTGCCTGAACCAGAAACTCATTTTCCACGGAAGCCACGACGATTTCTGCGATTCTGAACAGGCGATCACTCTGTTCGGCCCGGAGAGTCATTTGATATGTCATAGGCACTGATGTCGACTGAGCGAGGGGACGACTGAGCGACTGAGCGACTGAGCGACTGAGCGAAAGATCACGGCGTTCCAGCACTAAACCACTTAATAGTTGATTGACCGCAGAGAAGTACGCAGTGAAACACAAAGGCAGCCTAAATAAGGGAAAAACATGTCCGGTTATTGTTGTGATAGCTTCAGACAGAGCATTGCAGAGGGAAAAATCGTTAGCTCCAATAAGGATGATGAGACGGAATAGTTTTTCCCTGAATGGCTGCACCTGTACTATAGCCCTTTCTGTGGCCAATCAATTAAGGAAGAAGGATGGGGAGAAAAGGTGTGAAGTACAATATTCGGAATTCGGAATTCGGAATTCGGAATTGAGCTGAAATGGAAATCCTCCATTTCAGCTTCATGCAACGTGCCATCGCGGCGGGTCTTCTCATCGCCGTGGCGTGCAGCGTCCTGGGCGTTTTTCTCGTGCTGCGCAGGGACGCCATGCTGGGGCA
>JALHUC010000574.1 GCA_022865845.1 bacterium
CACTTTAACGACCCTGGCCAGGTCACCGATGATCTTTTCGTGGTGCTCTTCCTCTATAGCCAGCTCCATCCACAGGGAGCTTATGGACTTCCATTTTTCAGAGCACGCCAGGTAATAGGCAGCCATGGCTGACTCGAGATGGCAGAGGTCTTCCAGGGTCTGAAGTATCTGGTTGGTTCCGGTTTTGTTCATGGTGACAAGATTATACAACAATCCGCGTCCTGTAGTGAAATTTCCAAAAGATAAAAGCCTGGAATCTTTAAACGCAGAGGCTGTCACGCCTCTGGCGTGACAGGCTTCGGACGCAGAGGAAGTCTCAAGCAAAGGGGAAGCTCGTATTTTTAAATGCTGTTTTTATCGCTATTATTGTAAACGTTCCTTCCCCCTGATCCCAGAATTTAGGTTTTGATTTTCCTCCGCGTCTCTCTGCGTCCTCTGCGGTTAGACAGCTTTTGCCTTTCTTTTACGTTCTACATTCTAGGTTCTACATTCCAGGTTGTGCTAAATTGGCCCCATGGATAAAAAAGCCATCTCCAACGCTCTCGATGAAGCCTCCGTTCTCATGGAACTCGCCGGGGACAACCCCTTCAGGGTACGGGCTTACAGCAACGCGTCACGCATCGTGCGGGCCTACGCCGGGGACCTTGCAGAGGCAGTTGCCGATGGATCCATCCGCTCCATTAAGGGGATCGGTCCCAACATCGCGGCCAACATTGCAGAGCTGCTGGAATCTGATGATCCAGTTTTTCTACAAGAACTTAGATCCCGATTCCCCGAAGGTGTCCTGGGCATGCTACGCATTTCGGGGCTGGGCCCGAAAAAGATCAAGGCCCTCATGGAGGAACTCAACATAACCTCCATAGGAGAACTGGAGTACGCATGCAAGGAAAACAGGCTTCTTGATCTTCCCGGGTTCGGGGCCAAGACCCAGGAGAATATCCTCAAAGGGATCGCCAGCCTGACGGCCTATGCCGGACGATACCTGGCTGATGCTGTCAGAGCCGAGGCCGACCAGATAGCGGAGGCTCTGCGTGCGGTGAAGGGTGCGAAGCGGGTGGAAGTGGCCGGCTCTTTGCGCCGCCGCAAGGAAGTCGTTAAAGATATGGACCTGGTAGCTTCCGGCAAACCTGGTCCCCTCATGGACGCGGTGGCGGCCCACCCCCTTGTGGAGGAGGTCACTGCCCGTGGGGATACCAAGCTAACAGCTCACCTGAAGTCTGGCCTCAACCTGGATCTGAGGGTCGTTCCGGATTTGTCGTTCCCCTATGCCCTTCAGCATTTTTCCGGGAGCAAAGAACACAACATCGCATTAAGGGCCAGGGCCCACGCATTGGAACTCAAGTCCAACGAGTACGGACTGTTCAAAGGAGAAAAGAACATCCCGTGCAAGGGTGAAGAAGATATCTATAAAAAACTCGGGCTGGCCTACATCCCTCCGGAGCTTCGGGAGGATATGGGGGAGCTTGCGGCTGCTGAAACGGGTGAACTTCCGGTGCTGGTAGAGCCTGGTGATCTGAAGGGCGCCCTGCATGTGCACACTATCGCCAGTGACGGGTCCGCAACTTTAGAGGAGATGGTACAGGCGGCGCGGGACCTGGGCCTTTCCTACATCGGGATCACCGAACACTCCACCTCGGCCCGCTATGCCCGGGGCCTGGAACCGGAGAGGGTGGCGCAGGAGGCTGACCTCATTGACAGACTAAACAGCAAGATGAACGATTTTACCATCTTCAAAGGCATCGAGTCTGACATCTTGCCCGACGGTTCCCTGGATTACCCCGACGAGGTCCTGGCTTCCTTCGACTTCGTCATCGGTTCGGTACACTCTGGTTTCACCATGCCCGAAAATGAGATGACAGCGAGGATCTGCCGGGCTCTGGAAAACCCGTACCTGGATGTTCTGGGACATCCCACGGGACGGCTGCTGCTCACCCGTGAGCCTTATGCGGTGGACATGGAACAGGTTCTTGAGTGCGCCGCAAAGCATGGTAAGGACATTGAACTGAACGCTCATCCTTATCGTCTCGACATCGACTGGCGGCTCCTGCCCCAGGCGAAGAAGCTGGGGATAAAGATAGCGATCAACCCTGACGCCCACAGCACGGCGGACCTGGGTTATACGTTTTACGGCCTCGGCGCCGCGCGGAAAGGGTGGCTTGAGAAGGGGGATGTTTTGAACTGCCTGTCTGCAGATGAGTTGAAAGCGTATTTCCGTAAAAGGCGGTAAAGTCTCTAACCGCGGAGTACGTCACGCCTTTGGCGTGACAGGCTGCGGACGCAGAGGAGATCTAAAAATTGTTAACTATTCGTTTTAGGCCTTGTTTCAGATGAGGAACATTGAAATTGATTAAAAGACCAAGTTTTATATGGCTTAATTTCAAGTACGCTAGAATCTGGGCAGTGTGGACCCGGGTCAACGACTCGACTGCCTTGAGTTCTACTATTATCGAATCCTCAACAATCAGGTCAACCCTGTAACCGGCGTCTAGAAGGATGCCTTTATATTTGACTGGTAAATAAACTTGGGATTTTACATTTATCCCGTGGCATTCAAGTTCATGGGCGAGACATATCTCGTAAGTGCTCTCCAACAATCCCGGACCGAGAGCCGTGTGAACCTGCATAGCTGCGCCTATTATTTCCCCGGCAAGGATGTTTAATTTGTGTTGAGTAAAATCTGTTACATCGTTCATGTTTAAGTTCGTTGCAATCATCTTGCCAATTCCGTAAGTTGATGTTGTTTCTACCTCCGCGTTCCTCTGCGGACTCTGCGGTTAAAAGGGTTTAGGTGTGATATATGGCAGAAAGCCTTAAGAAGAAATCTGAACGGGCAGTGAAGATCGATAACATCCTCAGCCAACGTTATCCCAACGACACCGCCCTCCGGTTCGACAGCACCCTCCAGCTGCTGGTCGCGACCATCCTTTCCGCCCAATGCACCGACGCCCAGGTGAACAAGGTGACTCCAGGGTTGTTCAAAAAATACCCGGATGCGAAGGCCTTCGCTGCAGCTGACAATGAAGAACAGGAGCAGATGATCTTCTCCACCGGGTTCTACCGGCAGAAAGCCAAGTCCATCAAGGGTTGCAGTCAGGCCATCGTGGAAAAGTTTGGAGGTGAGGTGCCCCGTACTCTGAACGAGATGGTGACCCTGCCCGGAGTGGGACGGAAGACGGGTAACCTTGTTCTGGGCATCGCCGAAGGCATACCGGGGGTTGTGGTGGACACCCACGTTACGAGGCTGGCGGGCCGCATGGGGCTGACGGTAAACAAAAATCCGGAAAAGATCGAAAAGGACATCAACGCGCTTTTGCCGCCGGAGCGATGGATGGCCATCTCCAGTGAGCTGATCTATTTAGGCAGGGAATTTTGTCCTGCGAGAAAGCCTAAGTGCGGGGAGTGCCCGGTCAATGATCATTGCCCGAAGATCGGGGTAGGATAATAATCAGACACGGAGACACGGGGACACGGAGACATGGAGATTTGGACCTTTCCCCGCGTCACCGAGTCTTCGCGTCACCGCGTCATGGCAAGAGGATGACTCTCCCCAAGTCCGGGTCATCCTCTTTGTCGAAGACGAGGTCTTCTACAACCATACCCTCCGGTACCTCAAACTCTCCTCCCGCAACCTCCACATCCCCGGTAACGTGTATCCCCAGTTTGATGTGATAATCGCGGCTGGCTTGAAAGGTGTTACCGGTGAGGGTGACATTTTTCGGGTTGTCGGTGATGAAGATCCCGGTTGCGTTGGAGTCGAAGAGGTTGCCATCGCAATAGTATTCTTAATGGCTCTGATTTCCGCCTTACAGAAGCGCCATGACGCCTTCCGCTCCAACCTTGATCGCGATTCCGATAATGACCACGGCGACCAACAGCCGAATTGTTTTCGGATTTGCATGACCGGATGCCCAGATCCCTCCAAGCCTTGCTCCCACAAAGGCTGCTCCGGTTAGCAGGATGGCAGCTTTGATCGGAAAGTCAGCGGTTGGAAGGTGAAACATGAAGGCCGTGAATGTGCAGATGGTGACGACTAGAGCTGTGGTTCCTACAGCCTCCTTGACAGGGTAACCGCTGGCCAGCAGTACCGGTGCCAGAAGAAAACCTCCTCCGACACCTATAAGGGTACTAAAGAACCCCATGAAAAAACCTACCAGAAGAGTAAGTCCCATTGTAAGAGCGTATTTGTGATGCTGATGAACAGTTGGTTCCCCTGAACGAAGGGCACGTATCGCTACGTAAAAGGCGGCGGCGGCAAGAATGATCTTTGCGTAGCTGACAGGGAAGATGTGCAGGGCATAGATACCGAAAGGGGCGCCCAGGATAACGGTGCTGGCAGCGGCAAGGCCTGTGCCCTTGTGGACAAGACCCATGCGGGCATAGGTGTAGGCGGCCCCGGCGCCCGTGGCGATGCTGAGCAGCAGCCCCATGGGAATGGCCCCTGTGGCAAAATCAAGTCCCCACCAGGAAAGGAGGGGTACGTATATGATGCCGCTGCCAAGACCCATCATTCCGAACAGGGCGGCTGCTATCATGACCAGGATGAAGAGCAGTGCTAGCATAGCGTGACAGAGTACAGGAAAGAGCTGGCAGTGAATAGTGAATGGTGAACAGAGAACTCGCGACTGCAAAAAGTTGAAGGTAATAAAAGCTGTAACCGTCCGTACATCACTTTTAACCACTTTCCGGTAATTTTCCCATTCTCACTCACTTGATCTAATACTCGAACTTTGCCGCACTTGTGGGGTCACGCAGTCGGGACAAAGTTTGTGAAAATTATCCCTAGTGGTGTGTTTTGTGTCGTAAAATAGGCTTTGTGCATTTTTTCTCAAAAAAATACTTGACATGGAATAGTGAGCTTGTTAAAATTTTAACAAGCCCAAAGGATGAAACACAGGGTCTTAAGTTTAAGGAGGTGATCAAAATGATGGAATTCCTGCTAACGATGGGTGTCATAGCCCTGGTTTTCGTTGTTGCGACCATCGTGATCGCCCTGATTTCTGGAGCGCTTATAAAGCTGAAGGAATCGGCCTTAAGGCGAAATGCGGAGAAATCTAGCCCGGAATGATATCGGGCCTGGAGCTTGGAGGAGGTGCTAACATGTTAGAATTCATCACAATGCTGTCAGTCGTTGCCATGATCTTTTGTGCCGCTACTGTTTTTGTGGCTCTCATTGCTGGCGGTGTCCTCAAAGCCAGTAGCGCCATGAGAAAGAAGGCAACGCAGGAAATTTCCTGACCTGG
>JALHUC010000066.1 GCA_022865845.1 bacterium
GGAAAGGGTCTGGCTGACCCGGGAAGTCTTATGGAGGCGTTGAGGCTGGCAGCTTCCATGGCCGGGTCAGTTCAGAAATGAAGCCATCATGAACTGCCGGTTCAGGAGGACCTTACTTTTTCTGGCACTGCCTTTAGTGGTCATGCTTTTCTCACCTGTTGTGACCAGGGCTGAAAAAGTGGCCATTGGGGTCATATTACCCATGTCGGGGACCCATGCCGCCTTCGGCCACATGCAGAAAAATTCCATGATCCTGGCTGCCGAGGAGATCAATTCCAGGGGTGGGATAAACGGAGAGTTGCTGGAACTGGATGTCCGGGACTCGGGAGGGCAGACCAGGAACGCTCGAGTCATTGTCGACCATTTCGTCAATGATAAACAGTACGCTGTTGTGCTTGGCGGTTTCAGTTCAAGCGTTGCGGCTGGTCTGGCCGATAAGTGTGAGCAAATGAGGATCCCCCTCATTGTGGTAACGGGATCGGAAGATACTATAACCCTTCAGGATTACCGCTTTGTATTCAGAGTGGCGCCACCCCGTTCCAGGTATCCTGTGGCAGCTTTGGATTTTTACAGATCTGGCATTAACGGGAGCAGGATCGTCCTCATTACGGAACAGTCAAATTATGGGGACGCCATGGCCCGAACAGTAAAACAGGCGGCCCGTGAATCGAGATGGACCATTTCCGGTGAATGGAAATTCGAGATGGGTTCCCGGGATCTGGAGTCACTGTACTCCCAGGCTGCTGCGGCTGAACCGGACGCCATATTTCTCACGGCATTTCCACCCGATGGGCCCAAGATAATCGCCGAACTTCGAAAGAGTAATCCAAAGGCGGTTATTTTCAACCTGACTCCGGCTTCCACTATGGCAGGGTCATATGCCCAGTGCGGTTTAAACTGTGAAGGTGTTATGAACCCGTCCCTCTGGTTTCCGGAAGCGGGCAAGTCAGCCATCAGATACCGTGACAACTATCTGGCCAGGTTTGAGACGGAGCCTGATTACCATGGTGCGCAGGCCTATGGTGCTGTGATGGTTGCGGCCCAGGCCATCAGGAAATCCGGTGCGGCTCAGCCAGAACCTGTCCGGGACGCGCTGGAGGGGATCTCAGTCAACACACCCTACGGAAAAATCAGCTTCAGACAGTGGGGTGGTTTTGCCAACCAGAACGATCCTGCCAATTATCTCTTCCAGTGGACCGGGAGCAGTTTCGAGGTCTTATGGCCGGAGGAGTTTAAAACGGCCGAGCCGGTTATGCCAATAAATTGAGAATTACGCATTGAGGGTTGAGGATTCTAATCCAGAATTCTGAATCCGGAATCCTGAATTGTATTTCCATGAAAATTCCCTACGGAAAATCTTTCATACAAGTACCTGACCTTTGGGACGGAAAGGCCACCATCCTCTCCCCTGGGCCGTTTCCCGTTCCCAACCCCGAAAAAACAGTTACTCACGCTCTCGATCACCCTCTCGGCAATGTGACTCTCCAAAATCTGTGTTCCCCAGGTGACCGGATTGCCTGTGTGATTCCAGATCTTACCCGCCGCGCCGGCGTCAGGCAATACCTGCCCCTTCTCTTGCAGAGGCTTTGCGATATCGGGGTCGACCCGAGCGATGTCACTATAATAGTAGCCCTTGGAATCCATCGCCCCCTGACCGATACGGAACTGAGCGAACTGGTGGGGGAAAAGGTCCGGGATAAGTACCGCGTTATCAACCACGATCCGGACGAGAAGAGATCCAACATCTTCCTGGGAACAACAGATGCCGGGATCCCTGTGGAAATCAATGAAGAGGTTGCAAAGGCAGATCGTGTAATTCTCACGGGAGGGATCACTTATCACTATTTTGCGGGCTATGGCGGCGGAAGAAAATCGTTGCTTCCAGGTGTTGCCTCCCGGAAGGCGTGTGAGGCTCACCACAAATTAGTGGTTTCATGGAGGCGAGGTGAACTGGATGGTGACCTGGCTCCAGGTGTCCTGATGGAAAACCCCGTTCACAGACAGATGCTCCAGGCCTGCACCTTCATTCCCCCGATCTTTGTCCTAAACGTGGTCACAGAGCCTGGAGGGATGATCGTCGCGGCCTCAGCGGGAGAACTTGAAGCGGCTCATATGAACGCCTGCCGGAAGCATGATTCCTGGTTCAGAAAAGAGCTGCAGGCTCGGTCAAGACTGGTGATAGCCGGTAGCGGCGGTTACCCCAAGGATGTCAATTTCGTTCAGGCCCACAAAGGGCTCTTTGCTGCACATCAGGCAGTTGCAGGGAATGGCGTGGTATTACTTGCCGCTGATTGCGCCGAAGGTACGGGTCACCCGGATCTCCTGGACTGGTTCGACCGATGCCACTCCCAGAGCAAATGGCTGGATGAACTTGAGGCTCGATACCAGATAAACGGGCAGACAGCCTTTTCCACCTGGTTAAGGGTTACATCGGTACCCACCGTACTTGTCAGCCGTTTGAACGGTTCAGATGTTGAAAGGATGGGGATGATCCCGGCAGTTAATATGGAAGAGGCTCTGAAGGCTGCCCAGGAGATCCTGGGGGAACTGCCGGTGCCGCTGATTATTCCTGACGCCGGAGACGTCCTCCCTGTGGTCGGGAGCCCAAAGCCCAAAGTCCAAAGCCCAAAGTAGGAGAGTTCGAAGACTTAAGGCTAAAACCTAAGACCAATAGGAATAAATGGGAATTTCATGCGGCAATATGTCATAGGGGTGAAACAAATAAAAGTGGACATTATTATACATTAATATCTAGCAACAATAAATGGTATATGTTTGATGATTTGTTAGTTCCATGTATGTCGGAGGTTAAAATGGATGATAAAACAACTACAAACATGATTAAGAAAGAATGTGTTTTTTTAATTTATAGGCTACATCATTAGAACAAAAATATATAGTA
>JALHUC010000575.1 GCA_022865845.1 bacterium
ATCAGAACCTTGTGGAAGAAAGGGTCAGGACCAATGTTATGACTGGCGGGCGTGTTCTTGTTGCCCACCTGACCAGGCTCCAGGATCAGAAAGAGGAAGAAGAGGAGTAGCAGCCAGAAACATTGATTCATAAACATTTCTCTGACATTATCGGCCGGTATCGCAAAAAACGTGGTACCGTTTTTTTTTGCAGTGAAAAGTGAAGCGTGAAAAGTGAAGGGTTAAGGGTTTAGAATACCTGTTCACTATTCACTGTTCACTGTTCACTGTACACTGTTCACTACTCACTACTCACAATTCACTGTTCACGAATCACGGAATTCAATGAAACTCAAACGCCGCACTTTCCTGAAAACTGGCGGGACGATCCTTGCCTCCCTCTTCATCGGTGGTAAGGTCCGCCCTGTTCAAGCTTACCCATCTTCAGGACTCCTTCATGGCCGGGAGATTCCAGGCCGTTGTCCACTGTGCAGCCTGGGGTGTGGAGTGATCTACCAATCCAGGGAACAAGGTCGATGGAACGTCGAAGGTGACCCTGACTGTCCTGTGGCTCGCGGTTCCCTTTGTTCACGTGGAGCAGCGCTCACCGGATCACTTGGTGAGGCAGATATTGCCAAACCTCTGTATCGCCCCCCCGGGGGAGCCGATTTCATAGAGATCGGGTGGGATAAAGCCATTCACCTTGTGGCAAGGCGGCTTAAGGATCTCAGGGACAGTGACCTGGGTCTTTTTTCCGCCGATGGCGAAAAGATATCCAACCGTTTTGACAGCCTGGGCGTCATAACAGGAGGATGTCTTACCAACGAAGAGGCATACATAATTTCCAAGTTTTATCGTGCTCTTGGTGTCCTGAGCATGGATACGTCGGTCAGAGCCGGGCATGGTATGGCCGTTTCCGGACTTCTGGATACCCTGGGACTGCCCGGCGGAACCCATCCGGTAACTCAGGTCTCTCACAGTGACGTAGTTGTCCTTGTCGGCTGCAACCCTGGACAAACGGCACCGGCATTGTGTCGTTTCCTTGATGAGGTCCGGGAAAGAAGGGGCACCGTTATTGTCCTTGATCCCCGGAAGTCCGAAACGATAAAAAAGGAGGACCTCTGGTTGCAGCTGCGTCCGGGGACAGATAATGCTGTCCTGGGCGCTTTTGTTCATTGGGTCCTGCAGTATGCTGAGATCAGGAAATCTGACCTTGTCGAACACTCGGATGCGGCCTATATGGTACTGAGTGAGATCATGGGTTCATATGAACAGCACCACTCCGGAAAATATAAAGATTGGACTATTGTAGATGACACCCTGTTGGAACCTTACTCTATTTTCCAGCGAATGAAGGAGCATTTTAAGCGATACGACCTGAGGAAAATCTCCAGCATTTCAGGGGTCGACGTGGATCTCCTGCGTCGAGCCTGCACCCTGCTGGCAAGGACTGCCAGCCCCGATTTTTCAGCTACTTTTATTCTGGGTTCCGGGGTGCTTGCCAGCCCCTCCGGGGCAGATGCTATGAGAATGGCCGCTGCTATCCAGGCCCTACTTGGCAATCTGGATAAGAAGGGGGGCGGTATAATTCTCCCCTCTGCCGCAGGTAACGCCCAGGGTGTGTGTGACATGGGTCTTCTTGCACCTTACTTGCCGGGTTATCTGCCGCTACCGCGGCGGCGCAAAGAGGTAATGAAAATTAAAGATGACCAGGAACCCCTTGATGCTCTGGTGAACGCCTGGTACCCCTCCACCGATACTAAAAAGGCTTTGGACTACCTCCCGCACCTTGAAACGAATGAAAATCCGTCTCTCAGTACCATAATCCAGGGTATCGGCGATGAGCAGATCCAGGCCCTGATAACGATCGGATCGGATCCACTCAGCAGTCTTTCGGACAACTCCTCGATCCTGGAGGTCCTGCCTCGCCTGGATCTCCTTGTTGTCATGGACTGCATCCCAAATCGAATAAGCAGATTCTGGAAACAGTTTCCCGGTAAAGAATCCACCATTAAAACAGAGGTTATCTTTATTCCCACTGAACCACCGGCATTGAAAAACGGTTCCATGACGGATCCAGGGAGGCGGATAAGATCTGTCAGGCCTGTTGACGCTGGGGACAACCTGCCTCCGGGTCTCCTGGAGTTTATGGTAAGTCTGGGTAATGCCGTACGTTCCAAATACAGGACCGAAGGAGGTGTCCTCCCAGGTCCGGTGCGGGATCTGAGCTGGCCTTTGACCCAGATACCTGAGGAGGTCGCCGCTGAGATCAATGGGTGGCGTCAGAATGCCATCCAGGAAACGGTTCTGCCTCCCGGGAAATCGTGGCAAAAGGGGGACCGGTGCGGGAACCATCTCTATCGCGGCTGGATGAATGGTGAAGAATGGTTGGCGGACCGGAGAGATCTCGCGGACCCTGATGGAATAGGGCTTTACGAGATGTGGGGCTGGTTTTGGCCATGGGGTATTGCCGACCCTTTTTCCTGGATAAGGGAACCAGGAACTGAAAGAGGTGCCTATCTCAGATGGAAGGGGCAGGGTCACACAAAATATTCCGCAGCGGATGTCCTGCCCTTGAGACCCCAGTTGCCGGTGAAGTTCTGGAGACTTGTGGACAAAGGTAATCCCTTCCCGGAACATCATGAACCGTTTCACAGCCCTCTATCCGATTCTCTCACAGGTGGACGTTCCAACCCGAATTTTCAGCTTCGAAGAGAGATTGGTGACAAGTGGGGTTACCTGTCCAGAAGGCCGGAGGAGATCCTGTCTGAGTATCCCGTGATCATCATGATGCACAGGACAGGCAATATAATGGGAACCGGTGGGATCACAGCCCAGCCGAAGAGTGCCAGGGAACTCGGGGTGGACAGGATCGTGGAAATTGGAATAAACCTTGCGCAATCATTGGGGATTAAGAGTGGCGATGGGCTTATCCTTCATTCTCCCTATTACGATGAGGGTGTACCAGCAACAGCTCTGGTGACTGGCAGGATAGGCTCGTTTAAAAATAGCAGAGCTCTTTACCATGTGGCCTCTGTGACCCTCTATGGGCATGACGACGTAGGAATTAATGCCCTTACACCGCCGGCTTTCGACCATGTAACTGGTGGCATGGAGTTAAAGGTGTTTATGGGAAGGATAGTGAAAGCATAAACTCAGTTTCTTGACCTGGACCGAAAGAAGACTTGGACCTTGACCTTGACCTGGACCTAGTGCCTAGTAAGATCTTACCAGGACCAGGACCAGGACCAGGATTACGACTGCTACTTCCGGAGGTTTTATCAATGTCAGATCACAACCTAAGACGTGAATCCGCCCACCAGGCCCTTTTTTCGGGAAAACTGGATATTGAAGGTATGGATGATGTTCTGGCTCTCTACCGGGATCTGTTCGAGTTAACCGAAAAATCGCCTCTTTGGACCAGGGCTCAGAAGGAATTAACCAGCGATGGAGCCCAAATGAGAGTTGCCGAAGGGTTTGCTCTAATCGATCCGGGAGATCTGCTTCCCGGCCCGGAAGCAATGGCTGCCATGGTCAAAGATGTGGTTCAGATCCTGGGCCGACATTCGGAGGATCCCGACGCACTGATGGAGGACATGGCCAATCTGACTGCTGAACCCGCAAGACTCAACGATCTTGCCCGAACCTTTCTGACTGAAGGCGAAGAAGCCCTCAGAAAAGAGCTTCTATTGATCGAAGGGGCGAACCCGGAGGTGGTGATGTTCGTTCTTTTCAATTCCCTGAAAAGCTCTTTTCTGGAAGCGGCCGGCAGGTGTGAAGGGATTGACACTTCAGCCTGGGAAAAGGGTTGTTGCCCTGTGTGCGGCGGTGAACCGGCGGTCGGGTATGTGATGGGTGAGGGCGGTAAGCGGTACCTCATCTGTTTCAGATGTGAGTCACACTGGCGGTTCAAGAGACTCACCTGTCCTTACTGTGGTCACGAGAGCCCGAAGGAGACCGGGTTCCTGTATTCAGAGGATGCCGATTACAAGACCCTGTCGGCCGGTGTCTGTAATGAATGCCAGGCCTATATTAAAGGATGGCGATTAGATGGTGATGAATTGGGTGATATGCATCCGGAAGTGGAAGATCTTAAAACACCGGGTTTTGACCGCGCTGTGGAGGAAAAGGGGTTTTCCAGGGGCGCCCCCAATATCTTTGGGGTGTGGATAGGTACTGTGACTGAGGAGGAAAATGCCGATTAAGGGCATGCAGGGCATTCCTCTCTTTTTTGTGTTGGTGTTTCATTTTTTACAGTTATTTCTTGAAAAATAAAACACCGTAAGATATTCTTCAAGTGTACTTCAGGGGAGTTTCGACCAGGCTCACCAGCGTATAAAACAGGTGAATAATATTTTATACATCTGGTGTACAATGTTTATATACAGTATACGGTATTTCTGCAGGCGAATACATACGGGCTTTCGTGCCCGCCAGATCTCTGACTCAAAAGTCAGCTAAGGGTCTTCCGATCTCGTACCGTCCCCTCGGGATGGGCGGGACGATAGGGTGCCGGGAGCAATTCCGATGCCTGCCTTTCTTGCAAAGGAAGCCATGACATGCGCATGGTTTCCTTTGTCCGTTTTACGGATCGAAACCAGCGAGAAGGAAGGTAACCGCTTCGGAAGGAGGTGACCCTACCGTTTTTCCGGCATAATTATTGTACGCTATCTGGACTTTAACCCGTAAGAAAGGAAGGTGTAGACAAGGATGAACGTAACCAGGAGAGATTTTATCAAGATCTCCGGTGCGACCGTGTCTGGTGCCGCGCTTGGTGGCCTTGGCCTCCGAGGCACAGCGATAGCGGGAACCCGCAAGGGTAACGTCGCCATCAAATATGCCAAGGAGTCCACCACTATCTGTCCTTACTGTGCCGTGGGCTGTGGCATGATCGTCAGCGCCCACCTCGGTAAGGTCGTGAATATTGAGGGAGATCCTGATCATCCGATCAACGAGGGTTCCCTGTGTTCAAAAGCGCAGGCTGTCAGGCAGGTCTCGGAGAGTGAGTGGCGCATTACCAAGCCTCTTTATCGTGCGCCTCGCAGCGCAGAGTGGAAAGAGGTATCCTGGGACTGGGCCTATAATGAGATCGCAAAAAGGGTCAAAAAGAGCCGTGACGCCGGGTTCACCAAGGTCAACGCCAATAACCAGGTGGTCAACCGCACCGATACCATCGCTTCAGTGGGCAGTGCGGCGCTCGATAACGAGGAGTGCTATGTACTCCAGAAATGGCTTCGTGCCCTCGGCCTGGTGTATATCGAACACCAGGCGCGCATATGACACAGCGCAACCGTAGCGGCTCTGGCAGAGTCGTTTGGAAGAGGCGCGATGACCAACCACTGGATCGATATCCGGAACTCGGATGTCATCATGATTTCCGGAAGCAACGCTGCTGAGAACCACCCCATCAGCTTTAAATGGGTTATGAAGGCCAAGGAGAAGGGTGCCAAGCTTTTGAGCCTGGACCCGCGGTTCACGAGAACCTCATCCAAAGCCGATTTCTACGCTCCTATCAGGTCCGGTTCAGATATCGCCTGGTTGGGCGGGATGATCATGTATATCCTCGATAACGAGCTGTACCACAAGGATTACGTCCGCCTGTACACCAACGCTCCTTTCATCGTGAATACAGACTTCAAGATGCCAGGTGAACTTGACGGCGTTTTTTCGGGGTACGATCCGAAGAAGAGGAGTTATGACAAAAAGGCGTGGGCCTTTAAAACCGATGCCAGCGGAGAGGTCAAGAAGGACGCGGAGATGAAGGATCCGATGTGTGTCCTCCAGCTCCTGAAGAAACACTTCTCCCGATACACGCTGGACAAGGTGTCCGCCATCTGTGGGACTCCTGTAGATAAGCTGCGTGAGGTCTACAAGATCTTCGCATCCACAGGCAAGCCCAACCGCACAGGTACCATTATGTATGCCATGGGCTGGACCCAGCACACCGTGGGCACCCAGAACATCAGGACAATGGCCATGATCCAGCTGCTGCTGGGCAATATCGGCATGGCGGGCGGCGGCGTGAACGCGCTGCGTGGTGAGTCAAACGTACAGGGTTCCACGGACCACTGCCTTTTGTTCCACATCCTCCCCGGGTATCTAAAAACCCCTCGGGCAAAGGACACGAACCTCAGCACCTACAATAAGAATTACACACCCAGTACGAAGGAGCCCTATTCGGCCAACTGGTGGAGCAACTATCCGAAGTACAGCAACAGCCTGCTCAGGGCCCATTTTGGCCTGAGCGCCGATCTGGACACCCAGTATACCTGGCTGCCGAAGCTGGACGACGGGCAGAACGCCTCATGGCTCGTGCTCTTTGATGAGATGCTCAAGGGCAAGTTTAAAGGTTTCTTCGCATGGGGCCAGAACCCGGCATGCTCCGGCGCCAATGCCGGCAAGGTCAGGGCAGCTCTCGGCAACCTGGACTGGATGGTGAACGTCAACCTGTTTGACAACGAGACCGGGTCCTTCTGGCGCGGTCCGGGCGTAGACCCCGGTCAGATCAAGACCGAAGTGTTCCTGCTCCCCTGCGCCATGTCTTTCGAGAAGGAAGGCTCCATCACCAACTCCGGCCGTTGGGCCCAGTGGCGTTATGCTGCGGTCAAGCCCCCGGCTCCCACGGATGCAGACATCGTCAACGAGCTTCAGTGGAGGGTGAGGAAGCTCTATTCCGAGCAGAACGGGGTCTTCCCCGAGCCCATCGTGAACCTTGACTGGAATTACGGTCCCAAGGGCCCCGACGGCAAGATCTCTCACATGGACACACACCTCATTGCCAAGGAGATCAACGGGTATTACCTGGAGGACATCCAAGATCCAAAGACCGGCGCGATAATCGCCAAGAAGGGTGACCTTGTTGTCTCCTTTGCGGCCCTCAGGGACGATGGCAAGACTTCGTCGGGTAACTGGCTGTACTGCAACTCGTATAATGAGGGTGGCAACAATATGGCCCGGCGCGGTAGATCCGACCCCACCGGCACCGGTCTGTATAGCGGCTGGACCTGGTGCTGGCCGGTGAATCGCCGGATCATCTACAACCGGGCCTCTGTGGACGAGTACGGTAAGCCCTGGGCCTCCCACAAGCCGGTCATTTACTGGAACGGTTCAAAGTGGATCGGCGATGTGCCGGACGGTGGATGGCCTCCCCTGCGTAATCCGGATGGGACCTGGAACGAGAAGACCAGGCTTGCCTACATCATGAAGCCCCACGGTGTCTCTCACATCTTTGGTCCCGGGCTCGCCGACGGTCCCTTCCCCGAACACTACGAGCCTCTGGAATGCCCCATCGAGCGAAACCTCATGAACCCCCAGAGGATCAATCCGGTGTCGAAAATGTTCACCGGCAAGATGGACCAGTTCTTGAACTGCGACGACAGATATCCCCTGGTCGCGACTACCTACCGGGTCACGGAGCACTGGCAGACCGGTGTTCTCTCAAGGTGGCTGCCATGGCAGGCGGAAATGATGCCCGCAAACTTCGTGGAAATGAGCGTGGAACTCGCCGAGGAAAAGGGCATCACTAACGGACAGAAAGTCGTCGTTACCTCGGCCCGAAACAAGGTAGATGCCGTTGCCATTGTGACCAAACGGTTCAAGCCGTTCCAGGTCGCTGGCGCTACTGTCCACCAGGTGGGACTCCCCTGGTCATTCGGTTGGGCGACAACCAAGGAGCACGACGTCATGGCGAATGGGAAGCCTTATTCCAACCATACCTTTGGCGATTCGAGCAACCTGTTGACGGCCAGCATCGGGGACGCCAACACCATGATTCCTGAGACGAAGGCCTTTATGGTCAACGTCGAGAAGAAATAGGAGAGGGGGTGATTTGAGTGGCTGAAAAAATGATAGTTATTGATACTTCCAAATGTACTGCCTGTCGAGGCTGCCAAACGGCCTGCAAGCAATGGAACAATCTTTCGGCGGAACAAACCGAATGTAAGGGCAGCTACGAGAACCCCCCGAATCTCTCATACAACACCTACACCAGGATCCGGTTCAACGAGGTGGAAAACGGTGGAGAGATCAGTTGGTTCTTTGGCCAGCATCGTTGTTTGCACTGTGCGGATGCCGGCTGCATGAAGGCCTGTCCGGTTCCCAGTGCAATCACTCGTGACGCCAAGGGCGCCGTGGTGATCAACCAGGCGCTGTGCACCGGGTGCAAGTACTGCGTATTCGGCTGCCCCTTCGACGTCCCGCGCTATGACGGGGCAAACGCAGAAGGGTTCGGTGTGGACAAGGCGTTCAAGTGCACTCTGTGCTTCGACCGCCAGGAAATGGGCATGCAGCCCGCCTGTACCAAGACGTGCCCCACTGGTGCTCTCTATTTTACCGATAAGGGTAAACTGGAAGGGATCAGAGCTTCTGCAAAGGATCGGGGCCTAACGGTCTACGACGGCGAGTCCCTGAGCACAAACGTCGTGTTTCTGCTCGAGGACAAGGCTGGCCAATACGGCCTGCCTCCCAAGCCCGCAATCCCGACAGCTACTTTCCTGTGGCGAACCGTCATGAAGCCGGTGGGTGTCATCGCATTTCTGGCAGGGGCCGTTGGGCTTCTCGCCCATTACGTTACCGTCGGTCCCAAAGACGCCGACGATGGGGGCGGAGCAGCACCCCCGTCCTCCTCACCCGGGGAAGGAGGTGAGTACTGATGTCACATCATCTCTTGAAAAGGTTTTCGCCCCGTGAGCGGCTTGTTCACTGGATCCATATGATCACCTTCATTTTCCTGACACTGACCGGCCTCGGGTTATACGCCAAGTCTTTCTTTGGCCTGACCGGGCTGTTCGGCGGTGTCGATGTGTCCAGGGTTATCCACCATTGGGCTGGTGTCCTGTTCATCGGTACGACCGTGGTCATTTTCATGCAGTGGATCAAGGATATCACTGCTCCTGGAGATGACACGGTAGTTACGGTGATCAAGGGTTACTTCGACCAGAGTTTCAAGCCGGCCCCGCCAGGGAAGTTCAACGCGGGCCAGAAAATGGCCGGTTGGGCAGCTCTGATCCTGGGGCTCTTCATGGCGGGCACTGGTCTTGCCATGTGGTTTCCCTTCCAACTCGGAAAGGGTCTGCAGCAGTGGATGTATTTCCTGCATAACCTTGGCTTCATCGTGTTCATAGGTTTCATCATGCTCCATGCCTACCTTGGAACCTGGGGCGTCCCTGGTACGTGGCGCGCCATGACCAGGGGTACAGTTACAAAGTCCTGGGCGGAGAAGAATCACTCCAAATGGGATGGAGAAGAAGCCTGAAAAGTCTAAACAGCCTATCAAGGCATGGGGCCCCGAAAGGGGCCCCTTTTTTTATATGGTTCTCTCTCCCACCTGCAGTTCCAAATTCCACAGTTCAGGTCGCGAGGGATTAAATGGAGCTTGACTCTGATTCTTCATGTAATAAGATATTTACGATACATCATTTGGTTTGATTCCTTCTCTGGGCAGTCGGTCCTCGCGGAAATATGGTGATCCTATGAAGTACTCGGATAATCTGCTCAATCTTTTCGGGGAAGTCGATCTGGAGGAGATACTCGCCGTCTTCACGAGG
>JALHUC010000576.1 GCA_022865845.1 bacterium
AAGCGCTCCTTGAGGATGAACAGCTGGGCGCGAGGAAAGTCAGGGCGGTCATCGGGGAGGCGGGGGAAGTGTGGGTCAGGGCGGAGGGCGGAGGGCGAAGGGCGGAGGAAAACTTTCGACTTGACGACTGAGCGACGGAGCGACTTGGAGAAAAAGGCACATGTCATTGCAAAGAAATGGTCAAGATTGTTGCTTTCTTCATCATATCCCCCTAAAACGTCTGCACGCAGGCTTCAGAGTGTGAATTGCAGTATATCCCTATTCACAGCAAGTATATTGCATTGTATTCTGATCATTGGCAAAACCTTTGATCACCCGCTGTTTCCCGCTTGTATAAGTTTACTACTACCGGCTATACTTTTTGCACTGCCCAGTTAAATGCGGGCTTTCTGGAACTATTTCAGATTGGGTAATCCAGGTTACCCAACAGGTCAGATCATGGGGGCAAAATCTTGGGGGCCTTCCATCCACAGTTTCATCTTTCCTTTCTCCCCTTCTGGTGGTGTCACGGCGACGAACTCAGGCCCCTCTCTGTCTGAGAGGGGCGGATTGTTTCGTTTGATAAACTGAATTTATCCATCCTTGTAAAGGTGGAGGGGAGACAATGAATATGAAAAAAGTATCATGCGTCCTGTTCCTGGTAGCTCTGGTCATGCTGGTCTGCCCCATGGGTAAAACAGCACAGGCAGCCGACCTCGACCGCTTTGAGGCAACGGGACAGATCCACGTCCTGGGAGAAAACGATCAGACCACGACACCCGGTTACTTCGACAACTCAGAAAAACCGGTGCTCACCATGAAATCGGGGGAGACCGTCATCGTCGAGACAGGGACTCACCACATGGGCAAAATGGTTCCTGGTGTGACATTCGAAGAGGTGAGGCAGTGGCACAAGGAAGAAAAAGCAGCTACCGTCGATCAGATTCCCTTCTGGCCGGGCGGCCCGAAAAAGGGTCAGGGACACCATCACCTCACCGGCCCCATCTACATCGACGGTGCGAAACCGGGTGACGTCCTTGAGATAGAGATCCTGGAAGCCACTCCGAAACCCTACTGTTTCAGCGTGCACTTCCCTGGTGACGAATTCGGGTTAGGATTTCTGCCGAAAGACTTTCCCGATACGGAAAAACTCACCTGGCACCAGGTGGATAAAAAGAGCATGACCATCGGTTTCGCTCCCGGCATCGAGGTGCCCGCGAGACCGTACCCAGGCATAATTGGCGTCTCCTATCCCGAACCGGGACGTTACAGCTCTGTCCCTCCGGGGAGGATTGGCGGCAACACGGATAACAAACACCTGGTCAAGGGGACGGTCCTCTACCTGCCAGTGTGGGTGGACGGTGCCTTGCTAAAAACCGGAGATACACACATCGCCCAGGGTAACGGAGAGCTTACGGTTAGTGCTTGCGAGGGGGCGTTCGACACCTTCAAACTTAACATTACCGTCCGCAAAGATCTGAAATTAAACTGGCCCCTGGCTTCGAGCCAGGACAACTGGATCATCATGGGGTTCGACCTGGACCTGAAGCAAGCGGCGAGGATGGCCAGTTTAAAAGCCATCGACTTCCTGGTGAACTATTACGGTATGGACAAAGTGGACGCCTACATGCTCGCCAGCATGAACGTGGACCTGGAGATCACACAGCTGGTGGACAAGTTCGTGGGAGTTCACGCGGTTATCCCCAAAAGCATGTTCGTAGGGGACCAGTATCAGGCCTTCAATACCCTCAAAATGAAAAAGAGCGTGAATTTCACAGCATTCGATGGCCCTGATCAAAGGGCAAATAAGAAGTAAAACACAGAACAGGGTCCCGGGTGGCAAAATTCCGGGGCCCTGTCTCTATAACCCATGGACTACTCACAGATCTTTTCCCGTCGAAGAAAGCGGCCGCTTTCCAGTTCAAAATAGTTGAGGAAATTTACAACTCCCGGGTTCTTTGGATCGTACTCCTCGATACGGTAAGTCTTGATCATAGCCCCGCCATAGACAACCCGCGCGCCGACAGGAACATTAGTGATCTCAAGACACCGTTCCGGTGCCGGCTGTTCATCGGGTAACCTGTCCAGATACCATATCCTGCACTTACCTGGTGAAGGGATGTACGCATGTGGAATTCCCACAGCACCTGTCTG
>JALHUC010000067.1 GCA_022865845.1 bacterium
AGCATGCGCTTGAAGGTGTCGTAGACCTTTTCGTGGATCATGATGCGCTGGACCCCGATGCAGCTCTGCCCGGACTGGTAGAAGGCGCCTATTATGATGCGATCAACAGCATCTTCGAGGTCGGCGTCTTCGTCTACTACAACAGCTGCGTTCCCCCCCAGTTCCAGGACGACCTTCTTTTTCCCGGCCCTGGCTTTCAGGTCCCAACCAACAGCAGGGGAACCGGTAAAGGAGAGGAGTTTGAGGCGCTCGTCGGTGGTGAAAAGGTCTGCACCGTCCCTGGTGCACGGAAGGACTGAAAAGGCTCCTTTTGGCAGATCGGTCTGGGCGAGGATCTCGCCGATGATAAGGGCGCCTATGGGAGTGCGGCTGGCCGGTTTGAGCACGAAAGGACATCCCGTAGCAAGGGCAGGAGCTACCTTGTGGGCCACGAGGTTAAGGGGGAAATTAAAGGGGGTAATGAATGAGCAGGCTCCCACCGGGAACATGCGGGTCATGCCTGTGTATCCTTTGGCTCTGGGAGATATCTCCAGGTTCATGACCTCACCATGGATGCGCACTGACTCTTCCGCTGCGATACGGAAGGTGTCGATGAGACGGGTGACCTCACCGCGGCTGTCGCGAATGGGCTTTCCCGCCTCGATGCAAAGAGCCATGGCCAGTTCGTCGAAACGTTTTGTGAACTGCTCTACACAGTGGTAGAGGATCTTCTGGCGTTCGTATGGGGGCAACTCTCTCATGGCCTTTTCAGCCCGTGAGGCAGCTCCTATTGCTTTTTTTATGGCAGCGGGGTCTGCCATGGCCACTTTTGTAACAACCTTCCCTGTGTACTTGTCGGTCACTTCAAGGTCACGGTTGGGCCTTTCGGCCTTATTGGCCAGATAGTAGGGGTCCGATTTCTTCAACATGACTTTATCCTTTCAAATGGTTTTATGACCCTATTCGTTTTATCCCTGCCCGAGTGGCGTCACTCAAGGGCTTGTTAAATCTTTAACCGCAGAGGACGCGGAGGGCACGGAGGAAATCCAAAAGACTCCTTTTCCCTCACCTGACCTTTCCCGTTCGGGAAAGGGATTTCATCGAAATCAGTCGTTGAACTCAACAAAGCCAGGATAAAAGTTAACTTTGATCCCTGATTTGGTGAGCTCAACCGATCAGGTGAGGGGAAAATATATTACTTCAATACCCTATGGATAACGTATTCGCCTTCCTCTGCGGCTCTGCGTTAAGTGCGTCCTACCAGCGGGACGCCTTCGTGTCTTTTGCGTTACCTATGGCTTCGTCGCTTTTAAAGGATAAGCGCCTTCCCCAGATGATTATAGCCTTCCTCTGAGTCCTTCGCGTCCTCTGCGGTTAGCCAGCCTTTGATCTCCGTCAGTAGTGCTACGCGATCTTATTGCTCAGATCCTTAATCTCCTCAGACAGGACCCTCTTGTTCCCCAGGTGCGGGGCTATGTCGACAGCATACAATATTTTTATCATGGATGTGTAACGAATGGATAACGAGGCAACGAAATCCTGATTTCGTTGCCAGTGCATTAGTGCACTATTGCACCGGTGCACATGTGCACTGAACTGCTATTCCCCTCTTGCCACCCTTCTCTGCAGTCTGTTACGTTCTTTCAAATTTTGCTAGACACCAGACACTAGAAACTAGACACTGCCTTTATGATCAATATGGATGAACGACAGAAGTTCTACTCCTTCATGGCGGCTTTCTTTGGCGGGATCGTCATCATTTCCTGGCTCGCTCCCGGCGCCTTCAAGTCTCTGGTTCTTGCCTTTGCCCTGGCCTATCTTCTCGATCCCGCGGTGGACTGGCTGGAGCGCAAGAAGGTTCCCAGGGCGGCCTCCATCCTTGTCATCCTGCTGTTGGCTGCGGGGACCATAGCATTAGCCCTTTCCTACCTCATCCCGTACCTGTGGAATGAGGCCGTGCAGTTCGTTCACGAGGCGCCAGAGCTTGCCGAGAAGGCCCTTGTCAAGATCGCGGGCTGGGGGCTTCTTCCGGAGGAGATGACACGAAGCCTTCCAGAACTTCTCAAGGAGATCAAGGGCCGTCTTCTGGCGGGGGGATGGAGCACGCTCAAACCCTTTGTAACCGGTCTGCTGGAGGCAACTTCCGGAATCGTGGGGAGCCTTCTGGCCGTCGTGAGCCTCGTAGTCATTCCCGTGTTCTTTTTCTTCATTCTCAAGGACCTCGACACTATCCGTGACAGCTTCTACCGTTTTGTGCCCGATCCCATTGAGGATTGGGTCAAGGATTATATCCACATGGTGGACGGAGTCCTGAGCGGATTTATCCGAGGCCAGATCATGGTGGCCCTGAGCCTTGCGGTTCTATATTCCGTGGGACTGGGTATTACAGGGATACGGTTTGGAGTCCTTATCGGCGTCGTAGCCGGAATAATGTTCATTATACCTTACGTTGGCACTGTTATTGGTGTGCTGGCCTCCGCGATGGTTCTCCTGGTCGACTTCTCCGGGTGGGGACAGGTTATGGGCGTCGCGGCAACGTTTGGAATAGCCCAGGCTATTGAGGGTTACGTGCTGACACCCCGCATCGTTGGAAACCGGGTCGGGCTGAACCAGCTGGAGACCCTCATCGCCATCCTCGTTGGTGGTGAAATGGGCGGCCTTGCTGGCCTCATAATAGCCATCCCGGCGGGTGGTATCCTGAAGAAGACGATTCAATTTCTGCTTCCTGATAAACCTGAAGAGCCGGAAGGGGAAGTTGAAGATCAGCTCATTTACACGGCAGAAAATGTAAATGAGAAGGAGGAAGGAGGAAGGAGGAAGGAAGAAGAGGGGGCGTGAAGCATTGTTTATTCATCCTCCATCCTTCACTATTCATCCTTCTTTTTGCGACAAAGGAGCAAAACCATGATCGGAACAAAAGGCTCAAAAATGGAGACCTACGGTACGGTACTTACTTACTGTATCCAGTGCGGGAAGGTCATCGAGGGGACACCGTACGAGATGAGCTTGGACGGGATCTGCGCTTCGGTTAATCCGGTTTATTTCTGTTCGAAAGAGTGTTGGGAGGGTAGTGACGAATTTAATACAGAAAATTGGGATTAATGCGGCATCCGATAATCCCGCCACAGGCGGGATCGGCAATCCTCATATTACTAAATTAGGGGCGGCCCTCAATAGCACATCATCTGCTTCGTTATCACCCTTCAGTTGTCTCGATCCCGCCATAGGCGGGACCTCCGGTTTCCTCAGGACTCTAGCCTTGCATCTGATGCACTCTTTAGGGCCGATCAGAGCGGTCCATTCGGATGCGATTACAGTTACCATTACTCAGGCATCCTTATCCTGCCGCTGGCGGGACTCCGGTTGGCTCGTTAGTCGAGCCTCGTATCTGGGGCACT
>JALHUC010000577.1 GCA_022865845.1 bacterium
GAACTCCTGGAAATTGGGCCGTTTCGCTGTCCGAGAAATCCAAGTAGATGACGTCGGCCAGGATGGACCACTTTCCCTTCTTCACCTGGAAGTCGAGCATTCCAACGAAATCGAGATTCTCCAGGTAATCACCCGGACCAAGGTCCAACTTCCCGCTCCCGAAGCCGGGGGGTTGGTTCAGTTTCATCGACCCTTTGATATTGGGCAGCCAAATGTAGGGAGTGATCGTAAAGTGCCACCCGTCATCCGGTTTCTTTTCTGCCGCATTCACAATCGCGGCAAAGGTCAACAACATGACTGTAACGAGGACAGTTGTGGTGATCCGCGGTATCCAATTTATCTTCATTGTTGTCTTTTCCTTTCGTGATTTCATTATGAGATTTTTTTTGGTCTCTCTTTCCTCTTTTTGGGTTATGCGTCCATTTTTGGCCGCGCGGGCCCCCACATGATCACTGCCCCCACCACGAGCACCCAGAACGGAAAGACATAAAGGCCGGGGATCGCCTCCATGATCAGGCCGGGCAGCACGTGCACGAAAGTGTAACCCACCGAGATGCCGGCAGCGAAGGAGAGGAACCGCCGGCGACCCCTTTGACCTGGCCGGTAAGCCGCCCGGCCGCCGAACAAAAAGATGGCGACGAACAGCAGTGCAACGCTCAGTGTTATCAGCGCGGATGGGCCGTGTGCAGGCATACTCACCTCAATTCCCCGAAGATTCTTAGATCATCCTTTCAATTTCACCAAAGAATATCAACCTATCAACTGCTAACGCTTCTTGGAAGTCTTCTTCGCAAGGTCCCCTCCGAATCAGGCGGCAGCATTCCCGACTGCCTTCAGCTGAGCTTCATCCCGCCTATCCGAGTCTTGCTCCAGATGCCAGCGGCGCAGCCGTTTTAGGAAGCTTTGATGTGGTTCTTTTCTTCCATTCATCTTCCAACAGTTCTCTGGCTGCCTGCTCGAGGAACTCGGGTGCGGCCCACGACTTCACATCGAAATCGTTCTTGATGTAGCCGTGGCTCAGCATGAAGTCCTTCCCGATCTCAACGGAGACCAGGTTCTGGGGTGACAGGTTGGGCACCATGTCGATGTGTTTGATACCTTCGTACGTATCCTCGACGTCCAGGTAGAAGGTCTGCTTGTCGAGGATCGCCGCCGCGGCGTGCTTGTGTTCGTTGGCCCAGCGTCCCACCTTGATCATGCCTTTCATGAACGTTACCACGAGCTCGGGGTGTTTCTTGGCCATCTCTTCGGTGCAGGTGATGGGGGCGGGGATGTTGGCCACCTGAAGGGTCCAGTCCGGATACCTGGACAGGTCCTCGACCGCCTTCATCTTGCCCGTTGCCTCCTGAAGATGCTGGAAGGGTTTGCTTTGGGTATAAATTGCATCAACGACGCCATTCAACAGCGCTGTCTCCAGTGGACGGAAGGCGAGGTCGCGCTTGTGGTCACGCTTGAGCCACAGTTCAGAAGGATTTTCCATCGGGTCCAGCATCTCTGGTTTGTTGTACCAGTCATCCGCGTAAGGGAATTCCACGATCTCCACATCGTCGCGGGTCATGCCGTTCATCCGGAGCATCAGCTCGATGCCTTGTTCCTCCTGTATGCGCCACCAGTCGTTTTTAATTTGGTTTAAACTTTTAGACAGCCCAATTTTTTTGCCTTTCAGCTCGACCATACGGTAGATATCGTCCCTGGAACGTACCATCATGCAGCCGCCTTCGCGTGGTGCGTGGGTCACCCCCAGGAGCCTGGTCCGGCGGATGTCCGCGTGAACATGTATGGGTGGAAATAAACCGCCGAAGCGGATGAGGTTGTCGAGGTTGTGGATGTAGTGCGGGTACCAGTCGTTCTCACGGGTAGAGCGCAGGAAGGCGTACTTCACGCCGATCTTCTTGTACTCCTCCTTCGTCCAGCCCAGTTCCTGATCCACATTGCTGGCGGATACCAGCGGGCAGTTGGTGTAATACACCTCTTTCCAGTTCAATTTTACCTTGCTTAATTTTGTGTTTTTAAAAGTTGTAGTCTTGATCGCTTTGGAGAGATCCCCCGGAGAACATGCTGTCGGGTCTCCGCTGCTTTTTGTTTTCTTAGCCATAATCACAATTCTCCTTAAGTTAATTGCTCATCATCGGACCGGCGGTGATGACGGTTTCTTAAAAGCCAGGCCCGGTCGCCTGGATGAATTTTTTGTATCGTGCAACCTGCCCCTAATTTCTCAGCGCCAGGTCACGTCAACGGGCCTTCGCATAGGAACCCGTAAGTATTTTTCAGTTGGATATCCGATCACGAACGTTCCATACGGAATATATCCTTCCGGCAGCCCAAGCGCCTCAATCAAGGGTGGGTAGGCTTGACCGGCTGTATTGATGCTTCCGGTAAAGGTAGTTCCCAAACCGAGTGCAGGCGCCCCAAGTTGGATTTGGTGAATGGCAATCATGGCAGCCGGAGGCGCCGTCCGCTCATCTTTCGGTGCATAGGCCATAATGATACAAGGCGCCCCCCTGGAAATGCGATCCTGACCTAACTCCCACGGCTCGACAAACAGTTCCAGTTTGGCTTCCTGGTAAAGTGCAGTGTTTTTCTCCTTAACGGCTTTCATCCAGTCGATTGTCATTCCGGCAATCCGGTGAACCTCGGCAGGATCATTGATCACAAGCCAGCGTATTACCTGGCGGTTCGCTCCGTTTGGCGCGTAGCGGGCAACATCCAACAGCTCCAAAATCTTTTCTTTTTCTATGGGTTTGTTGATATAGCCGCGAATTGAACGCCGCGAGATCAGGTATTGCCTAACCCGATCCCATTTGGGGATCAGATGAATGTCGATCGGCGCGCAATCCTCAGGCCCCATCGAGCGTTGATGCATGGCTCCGGTGGGACAGATGGCCACGCAGTGGCCACAGTCAATACAAAGGTCCCACGAGGTCACGATGGGAATGGGGAATTGCTCTTTGGTAATCAAACCGCCAGGGCAGGCCCTGATGCAACCACCGCAGGTAATGCATAGTCTCTCATCAACCTTGATGATCGTATCTAATTTATAGGATGGGTTCATTTTTTCCTCCATTTAGTTTAACTTTATCCTACAGGGCGCATTTCACTCCGCTGTCGTTTCCGGCGTCGCTTGCCCCGTTTCCTTGCGAAAGGCCGCGATCGCATGACGATTGGTGGGGTAAAGCCGCTTTTCCCCAATCAATTCAAGCAAATGGTAATGGGCCAACAACGCAGCGGTTGACTGATTGGCACGACTCAGGGCAACGGTCACGCCACGGTTGGCCAGCCATGTCAGAGCCTGATGCAGTGTTTCCTCACCGGTGGTGTCAATATCGACCATCGCTTCCGCATCCAGCACAAACCATTTAACGGGTGTGGCGGATTGCGTGACCAGTTTCTCCACCTCTTCCTCAAAAAAAGCGGCGTTGGCGAAATAGAGTGGTGCGCCGAAGCGATAAAAGATTATCCCGGGTGTGTCATTGGCATGGTCTGTTTCCTCAGGCAAAAAATGACTGCCGTCCGGTGCTTCATGCAGCACCCAGGTGCCAGGCCGGGACGCCCGCCGGAGCAGATCGATCATGGCCAGCAGAAAGGCAATGATGACAGCCTGTAATGGCCCGAACACCAGGACACTGAGCAGGCAGACGACAGCAATCCAGAATTCAGACCGGCGCATGTGCCACAATTCCCGGAGTTCCTCGACTTCAATCAGATTCAACACGGCACTGGCGACAACCCCGGCCAATGCCGCAGTGGGCAGGTACGCGAGCTTGTCTGTAAAGAAAACCATGACCAGCGCGACCGTTGCTGCCGCCACCAGGCTGGAGAGTTGCGTGCGGGACCCTGCGGCGTCCATTGCCGCGGTACGCGATGCACTGGGGCCCGATACCAGCGAACCGGTGAACCCGCTGGCGATACTGGACATGCCGTAGGCAAACAATACCTGGTTGCCATCCGCCTTGGTGTTGTGCTTTCGGCTGCAACTGCGGACCAGCAGCAATGCCTCGCACAGGGTGATGCCGACCACCGCCATGGCACCGGGCAGCAAGCGTAAATAGTCGGATAACGGCACGTTTGGCAACGTCAGGGATGGCAGTCCCGACGGCATTGTTCCCAGCACGCTAACCCCTTTTTGATCCAGGCCGAACACGGCTACGATGACCGTCGTCAGGATCAGTGCGATCAACGCCGCCGGTACTTTGGGTGCATATCCTTTCATTAACCTCACGATAACAAAAGCGCTCAGCCCGATCGCGACTGAGTAAAGATTCGCATGAGGTATGGATTCAAACAGAGCGATGAGTTCCACAAAATAACCCGTGGTGTCGACGGAAGTTGCCATGGCACCATGGAGTTTTTCGGTGATCGCCGCCAATCCCGATCCGTCTATTAAATGAGAAGCCCCAAGGATCCTTCTGACCTGGTTGGTCAACACCTCGACCCCAAGACCGGTGATAAAGCCGGCCAACACCGCTCGGGATAGAAAATTGGCGAGAAAGGCCAGTCGAAAGAACCAGAACACAAAGAACAGGAGTCCGCACATCACAGCAAGGGCCAGGGCATATTGCACACGCAGCGGGTCTCCTATCGGAGCAAAGCCAATAAGTACCGCTCCCAAGATCGCAGCAATGGCGGCATCCGGGCTTCCCACGACATGGCGCGAGCTGGTGAAGAGGGCAAATATCACGAGTGGAATAATGCCCGCATAGAGGCCAAACACCGGAGGGAGCCCGGCCACCTGCGCATATCCGATATTGAGGGGGATGATCAGGGCCGCCAGGGTGATGCCGGCTGAGATCTCGCTGGGTAAATTTGCCCAGGTGATTCCCTGCAAACCTGAAAATACCGTGGGCCATCGAACCTTACGTGCCGTACTCATGCATTAATCCTCCTTTTATCTGTGTGTTTATCCTGCGGCGAGGGTCACTGGTTGTCTCTGCTTTTGAAAAACAGATCCAATATTTTGCCCTCTCCGCCCAGCACACGACTCAACTCCCTGAGGGCGAAGAAGGGGATAAACGCCACGAAAATGACCAGAC
>JALHUC010000578.1 GCA_022865845.1 bacterium
GGCACCTGGGCAGGGGCAGCCGGTACAGCAAACGGTTAAAAGGGACGGCCGCAAGGTGGGCAGGAACGAACCGTGTCCCTGCGGCTCGGGGAAGAAGTTCAAGAAGTGCTGTGGAGTGAATGCGTGAAAGGCCGTGATCGGTGATCAGTAATCGGTGATCGGAAAAATCTAGGTCGCAGAACGCAGGAGAAAATCAAAAGTAATAAACTGACAATAGTTTTTTTTAATATTGAACCTTGGGTTGAATCTGAGATATGAGATCTGAGATCTCCTTGGAACTTGGAACCTGGAACCTGGAACCTGAGCGCAGCGAACCTACCTGAGCGAAGCGAGTGAGCGAGCGAGTATGACCGAACAACCCGATAACCACAGACCCAGGATCCTCGTCGTGGACGACGACCGGTTCTTCCTGCGGCAGATGGTTGATATCCTGTCCGATGGCGGTTTCAAGGTTCAGGGAGTGACCAGCGGCGAGCAGGCCGTTGAACTGCTGGCGGATAATAAGTTTAAGGTTATCGTTACCGATATCGTGATGGGGGAAATGTCAGGTATTGACCTGCTTCAGAAGGTGCGCAGGTATGACAGGCTGACCCCTGTGATCTGTGTCAGCGGCGTGCGATCCTTCGATAACGTGGTGGAGATGATCCGTAACGGAGCCAGCGATTTCCTCCCCAAACCGTTCAACCCTGCACAGCTGCTGTCTGCGGTCCGCAGCGCCGTCATTGACCATGAGTTTTCCATGGAAAAAGAGAGGATCGTTGCCCGTTCCGACAAGTGGGCCAAGGAACTTCTCACTCTCCGGATGCTCGGAGAGGCCTCCAGCAAGGAAATTCTCCAGAGCCTGTTCAAAAGAACCATCGCAGCGATCTCGGATACGCTTAAGGTGGAAACAGCCTCCCTCATGGTGATGGAGGGGGAGGTCCTCAGACTTGTTGAGGCGATGGGGCTGCCGGAAGAGGTCATTGGGAAGGTCACTGTCCCCCTGGGTAAAGGGATATCCGGCCATGTTGCCCAGACCGGTGAACCTCTTCTTATCAACGACATCAGCAAGGACGAAAGGTTCAGGCCCTCCTCCTTCAAGGCTCAGTACACTACACAATCGGCGCTGTGTGTGCCTCTCGTAAGGGGTGACCGCGTTCTGGGTGTTCTCAACGCCAACAATAAGATAAACGGAGAGGCTTTCACGGAATCGGACCGCGATCTGCTCTATACCATGGCCTCCCAGGTTGCCATGTCCATGGACAACGCGAGACTTTTCCTCGATCTGGAGCAAAAGGCCGAGGCGCTCAGAGAGGCTCATGAAGAGCTGGTGCGACTGGACAAGGACAAGACGGAGCTGATCCTCAACCTGTCCCATGAGCTCAAGACACCCCTCACATCCATCATTGGCTTCGCGAGCCTTATCCCCACCCTGGATCTTGAGGGAGAGACCGACAGCCTTGCCGAGTTCATAGGCCGCCTGGAAGGTTCAGCGAACCATCTGAACTACCTTGTGGAAAGGATCCTGGAGCTCTTTCGTCTTGAGGCAGGGCGGGTTCCATGGAAACTTGAGCCCAACCCCGCGAAGATCCTCGTTGAAGGAACGGTCCAGGAGTTTGACGGCAGGTTGAAGGAGAGGAAAGTTTCGATGATCCTGGATGAGGTTCAGGATGCCGAGCTTATTTGTGACATGAGGCTGTTTAAACGGACGATGGAACTCATCCTGGAAAACGCCGTCAAGTTTTCACCGAAGGGTTCTTCTGTGGAGATCAACGCTTTCTGGCACGGCAGTCTCCCCCATGTTCCTGGTTACGCAGTGGGTAGAGAATCCCTGGCACTTACGGGGGAGATGCGAGGGTGGGTGGAGTTGACGATCAGGGACCACGGCAAAGGAATGAAGGAGAGGGATATTCCCCTGATCTTTGAGAAGTTCAGGCAGTTGGGGGATATATTGACCGAAAAGCCTGAGGGGATCGGGCTGGGGTTATCAATTGCAAGAGCTATCATGGAGAGACACCATGGTGCCATCTGGGCTGATCTGGCTGAAGATGGCGGGACCAGGCTGCACCTTCTCTTTGGAGGCAGGAAGGCGGAAGAGGGTGGAGGGGATCAATAAAGATGCTAAAAGTTAATGGATTTTCAGCCGCGGCCGTATCTGCGGATATCAGGAAAAAGAGCGACGGCCGCCTTGATCTGGGACTTATCGTAGCCGATAGCGACGCCACGACGGCCGCTGTATTTACCCGGAACGCCGTTGTCGCGCCGCCTGTAGAGATCTGCCGGGAAAGGGTCGGCCGGAATGGCAGTGCCCGGGCGGTGTTGGTTAACAGCGGGAACGCC
>JALHUC010000579.1 GCA_022865845.1 bacterium
AAACGCTCATAGGAGCGTTCCGCTCTTGCCTCAAATTCCCTTTCATGTCATTTTATATGAACCCTTTCCCAACAGGAGGTACCCATTGCCGGAGATCAAACCCTTTCCCGGAGTTCGTTACAACCCCGAAGCCGTAAAGGATTTTTCCCTCGTAGTAGCCCCACCCTACGATGTCATAGACAAGGAGCAGCATGCCCAACTCCTTGCCATGGACCCGTTGAACGTCGTCCGCCTCATCCTGGGCTCTGACCCTTCAGCCCCTGGTGACTACGATGAAGAGGCGGCCACCATGCGCCGCTGGATCAAAGAGGGAACACTGATCACCGATCCAGTGCACTGTTACTACCTCATCGAGGATTCTTTCCTGCTTCCAGGAGAGGAGACCCCCTATAAACGCTGGGGGATCATCGGCCGGGTGCGCCTGGAACCGTTTGAGAGTGGACGCATTTTCCCTCACGAGAGGACCCACCAGGGACCCAAGGAAGACCGGCTCCGGCTCATGAAAGCCTTCGGAGGCAACCTGAGCCAGGTGTTCACCCTCTTTGACGGAGATGCCTCCACTGTACGATCTACTCTCGATCCAGTCTTCAATTCCAGCCCTGCCATAGACATCACCGATCAGGACGGGATCGAACGGCGACTCTGGGTCATTGTGGAACCCGAAATTATCACCACCATTTCAGAGCTGCTTGAAGACAGAAACCTCTACATCGCTGACGGTCATCACCGCTACGAAACAGCTCTTACCTACGCCGGGGAGATGGCGGCGGCAGACCCGGATCCCAACCCGGAAAAAGGCTACAACTTCATCATGATGGCCCTGGTTGGAATGGAGGATCCGGGCCTGGCTATTCTTCCCACCCATCGCCACCTTCACAGCTTTGACAACTTTGACTTCCAGAAGGTTCTGGATTGCCTTTCACCCTCCTTCACAATGGATGCGCTGGATGGTGATGAAGAGAGAAGCATCCGGTCGGGAACAGCGCCGTCTGATCTGGGCGGCCGCGGGTTTATCCTCTACGATCCCGCCACCAACAGTTTCCTCCGGACTCTGCTTCGAGACGATGTTGATCTCGCGGCCAGGATGCCGGAGATGTCCGCTCCAGTGCGGAGGCTGGAGGTCACACTGGCCGAGCAGTTCCTCATGAAGGAGTGCCTGGGTATGACTTCCGAGCAGATCAGCCATCAGGAACACCTCGAATATTTTAAGGATCTTGGTCAGGCGATGGACCGCGCCAGGAGCGGAGGCCAGCTTCTGGTGGTGATGCCGCCAACCGGGATGGATGATCTGGTAGCGGTTACCGGTGAGAAAGAACGCATGCCCCAGAAGTCCACATTTTTCTACCCGAAACTCCTCAGCGGGCTCGTGTTCTACGACCATGGCTCAGTGAGGTGATGGAAAATCTGAACCTTGAAATGGACAACACCCGACCTCAAATATGGGCAGTGGGAGGTGGCAAGGGTGGCGTAGGGAAGACCGTCATCACTGCCAATACAGCTATTTCCCTGGCACAGCAGGGTAAGCGTTGTGTGGCCCTGGACCTGGATCTGGGCGGCGCTAATCTGCACACGGTTCTGGGGATCCCCGATCCCGATCGCTCCCTTACGGACTTTCTCAGCCGCAGGGTCGGCACGCTGGCCGAGGCGATGGTTCCGACCCCTTACCCGAACCTTCACTTTATAAGCGGATCCAAAGCCCTTCTTGAGATGGCCAATCCCAAATTCAGCCAGAAGGAAAAGCTCCTCCGCCATATCACCTCTCTTGATGTAGATTATGTTCTCCTGGACCTTGGCTCCGGATCATCTTTTAACACGCTGGATTTCTTTCTCTCCGCGAATGAGGGAATTCTTGTGGTCCTTCCCGAGCCCACCTCGGTGGAAAACGCCTACCATTTCATTAAGGCGGCCTTTTACAGAAAGCTCAAAAGGGCCACAAGGAAAACAGGGGTGGCGGAGGCCATCGACAAGGCCATGGAAGAGAAGGTGGCACGGGGAATCCAATCACCCAGAGCCCTTATCAACAACGTGCTCCAGATCAACCCCGAGGCAGGTCACATACTCGAGAAGATAGCCAGGAGCTTTAAACCCAACATTATTGTCAATCAGGCCAGGAGGCACGACGACCACGAACTGGGGACCGACATCGTTCAGGCATGCCACGAATATTTCGGCATCAACATCCGCAGCGTGGGGCACATTGAAGCGGACGATTCATTGAGGGAAGCTGTAAGGCTCCGCAAGGCGGCTGTTGATTCGTTCCCTTTATGCGCCTTCTCCAGAGCGATCCACTCCATTGTCAAAAACCTCCTCGGGGCCAGGGGCGGGCCAACTTGAGCCAGAATCCGCTGAGCAAGGACTACAAACTACTCGACCTGGATGAGAACCCCACTCCCCAGGAGGCACGTC
>JALHUC010000580.1 GCA_022865845.1 bacterium
AGAAATCAAGGGCGCAACGAGAGAACTGATCTCAGGAATGAAAAGCAGGGGACGAACCCCTGCTAAAAAACTTCTTTGTGCCTTGACAGGTGCCTCTTAAATGGGTGACCCCAAGGGGGCCCCGTCGAGGAGGCTGTAGGATGTATGGACATGGAGATGGACGAAGTTGGCGTGCTTCATAAAGGCAGTTTCTAGTTTCTGGTTTCTGGTTTCTAGTTTCTAGTTAAGGCTCGTTAGTGTCTTTGCTAGACACCAGACACTAGACTCAAGACACTATATTATTATTCCCATTCGATCGTGGCCGGAGGTTTGGAGCTGATATCGTACACCACCCGGTTGACCCCTCGCACCTCATTGATAATGCGGTTGGAGATGCGGTTGAGCAGGTCATAGGGCAGATGGACCCAGTCTGCGGTCATCCCGTCGAGACTGTGGACGGCCCTCACCGCAACGACGTTCTCATATGTCCTCTCATCACCCATCACACCCACCGTTTTAACCGGCAGCAGGACCGCAAAAGCCTGCCAGATAGCATCGTACAAGCCTGAAGCCCTGATCTCCTCCCGAACCACTGCGTCAGCTTCCCGCAGGACGTGGAGCCTTTCAGCGGTGACATCCCCCAGAATGCGAATCCCGAGACCCGGCCCCGGAAACGGCTGCCTTTTGATGAGTTCCTCAGGCATATCAAGTTCACGCCCCACTTCCCGTACTTCGTCCTTGAACAGTTCCCTCAAGGGTTCAACCAGTTTCAGGTTCATTTTTTCAGGCAGGCCCCCAACGTTGTGGTGGGTCTTTATGGTGGCTGACGGGCCCTTGAAGGAAACACTCTCAATAACGTCTGGATACAGGGTCCCCTGAGCCAGAAACTTGACGTTACCGATCTTGTCGGCCTCGATCTCGAAAAGACGTATGAACTCGTTGCCGATGATGACGCGCTTTCGCTCCGGATCTTCCACACCTTCAAGCTTGTCCACGAAATATTCACCCGCGTCGAGCACCACGAGGGGGATATTGTAGTAGTCTCTGAAAACCTTTTCGACACGGTCTCTCTCGCCTTTACGAAGAAGCCCGTTGTCCACGAAGACACAGGTCAGGCGGTCCCCGATGGCTCTGTGAACGAGAACTGCAACCACAGAGGAATCCACCCCTCCCGAAAGGCCGCATAGAACCTTACCCTCATCTCCCACCTTTTCCCTGATCTCTTCAATCGCCATGTCGATATAGGACTTGGCGGTCCAAAGGGGCTTCAGGTCGCAGATCCTGAAAAGGAAGTTCTCAAGTATCTCTGAACCGCGGGGAGTATGAACAACCTCAGGGTGGAACTGGACAGCGTAAAACCGTCCCTTCTCGTCCTTCATGGCGGCTACAGAAGAGTTCTCTGTGTGTGCGATAGAGGAAAAACCGGGCGGGGCCGACTCGATCCTGTCGCCGTGGCTCATCCAGACCTTGTTCAGGTTCTCCTCGCCCTTTTCAAAACCGTTGAACAGATCGGAGTTATCGTCGATCTGGAGCATAGCGTGACCGTATTCCCGCCGCTCAGCCTTGCCGACCTTACCACCCATCAGGTGCGTAAAAAGCTGCATACCGTAACAAATGCCCAGAAAAGGAACATCCATATCGAACAGTTCCTTTGGCACCAGGGGCGCCCCCTCATCGGTTACACTAGCCGGTCCGCCGGAAAGGATGATGCCTCTCGGTGAAAATTCCCTTATCTTTTCCAGCGGTTCCGTGCAGGGGTGGATCTCGCAGTAAACCTTGAGTTCCCGAACGCGGCGGGCGATGAGCTGAGTGTACTGGCTCCCGAAGTCCAGGATCAGGATCTTTTCGTCGTGAATGTCTGGCTTGGTCA
>JALHUC010000581.1 GCA_022865845.1 bacterium
GCCCCGCAGGCGTAGTTGACACTACGTCGAGGCGTGCGACCGAGCGCAACGCAGTAGACATGCCCGTATCCGCCGCCGCAGTAGAAGGCTGGTGAGAAGTGCGGGTTAAACCCCACTCGGAGGGCACCTTTGAAGATCATCAAAGCGACATCTGTAATTTTACTCAGCCTGGCCCTGGTTGGGATTCTGACCCCTTATCCGGTTTTGGCAGAAGCCACCAAGGTCCGTGTATCGGCCCACGCTGCCATCGAAAAGGGAGACGTGGCGGCTGCCCAGAGTGACGCCCAGGAAGAGGCTCTTCAAAAGGCTGTCGAAAAGGTCCTGACCCAGATCGTGCCTGAAAGAACCTACGATACCCTTAAACCACTTCTCGAGTCGAGAATCCTGCCGCAGACGGAGCATTTCATCTCCCATTATCAGATCATCAACCAGGATGTAAGCGACCTGGCCTATACCGTTCATCTTTCTGTGACCGTGGATACCGATCTGCTGCGGAAAAATCTGGTGCGCATTGGTGTAATCAAGGAGCCCGGTAGCCCTCCTTTGGCGGCTGTTTTTGTGACGGTGGACGCCCCTCTCGGACTGAATCACGTCAAATCTCTGGGGTCTGTGGCTCAAATAGCTGTTTCCAAGGCCCTGGATGGCGCGAACCTGGTTATTATTCCTCCTGCTGATGAGGACACGGGCTTCAGGGTCCTCAGGCCTCCTCAGGTTCCGGAAGCGCTGGTATCTGGAGGTCTGGTCTCACTGGCTGATCTGGCCATCGGGGTCCTGTTCAAGAAAAATGGTGAAGCGGTGGTGACCGGCAGCACAATTACCATTCCCATGTACCTTGCTGTTCAGGCTGTGGATGTTGTGACCGGGACTTTGTTGGATGTCGCTCTTCAGGAGGTGGAAGTCAGCCTTGGGACCCTGGATGGGGCTTTGCTTTCAACAGGTCTTGAGAAAAACATAGACGAGATGGTTTCACGGATGTCGGGCAAGCTGACGGAACGGTATCTGGCAGGTGAAGCCAAAAGAAGAGCTGTTGATCTGGTATTTGAGGGCAGACATGACGCAGTTACTGTGAGGCATGTATTAAATGAGATGCAGTTTCGCCTGGGAGAAACAACATCTATCGTACCTGTGAGTTTTAGTCTTGACCAGTCCCGTTATATTATATGGACATCGAAAGAGTTGGACGATGCTGTCCGTGTCCTTACCATGTTGGAAACAAAACTGAGACCTTTCAAAGTGGAGGTTCATGAAGGCGGGATAACCCTTACCATGGCTGGTGGGGCGGTCACTACCGGCGTCCGGGAATTTGGCGAGGAGGTAACCTTTTACAGGCGGTTGCCGGTGCCCGGGATAGAAAACCCTGATGATATCCGAAAGATCGAGTTTGTTTCCTGGCAGGAGTTCGAAAACAACTCAGAAGCGGGCAGCGCAAATGATGCCCCTGTTGGAATGGGAATCCTGGGAAGGGTTGACCCTTCGAGGGACTTGGACTTTTTCCATTTTAAACTGCCTGGTGAAGCAAAGGAAGTGTCTGTTCTGGTGGAACAGACGGGACCCGGTGAGGTCCGATCACGGGTAAGAGTCTTCGCTGGCGGCAGTCTTCTTGAGGATCAACTGGCCAAAAGCAGAGGGAAAGCCCTATACTTCACCTTCCAGGTTAGCCCGGGTATGACCGAGTTTCAACTTTCCGTTGAAGACTTCCTTGGACGATATCCTTCCATGTTCCCCTATGTGTTGAAGGTGGGGATCACAGCTAATAAAAAGGCAGATGAACCTACCTAACGCTATTACGATAATCAGGATTCTCCTGATCCCGCTTTTCCTTTACAAGATCATTCAGGGTGAAATGATCTTTGCGGCGGCAGTGTATCTTGCAGCTGCC
>JALHUC010000068.1 GCA_022865845.1 bacterium
ATACCATCTACCGGTATCGGGACCGGTTCATCCAACACGATATTCTTCCACATCCATAAGGCTCATAGGCTGAACCTCCAGGACATCCTCATCTACTTCTGATTTTATCACCAGGATAGGCACTTTGTCACCGGAAGTACCGGTCTTTGTGTAGCGCGCCGTCAGGGCAGCGGCTGCCAGAATATCCTGTTCGGACGCATCCGGATCGAGGATGGTGAGCGGGCCGGGAGCGTCGCTTTGCTTCAGCTGAATGTCCCCTTCACGGATCAACAGTTTAAGGTCCTCATTGTCCTTGTGATGCCTGCCCACCACAGCCTTACTACCTCCTGGAAGGCGAAAGTGACGTCCCAGTTTCAGCTTCTCCACATCAATTGGATCTGCTGAAGGGTTTGCATCGAACAGTTCATCCAGACGCACCGAAAACCCGGGATCAGTAAGAAGGCAGCCTCCTCCCGGAGCAGGATACTCTGAAAGTCCCCAGTCCTGAGCCATTTGCATCTGCCTCTTCCGCGAGCGGCCCTGAATATCCATCATCTGCTTCCTATCCACCATTCCGTCCCTTTCGGGGTCGGTTTCAAGCAGGAGTTTTGCCGATAACGGACGCAAAATAAGGCCCTGATAACCTGAAGCCTCCTCCACCAGCTTCAGAGCCTTGATGTTCTGGGACATTGGCCGCTGCCCCAGTACCTCTCCCGAGAAAAGAAAGTGGGCCCCTAGCTCCTCCATAAGCTCTCCCGCCTTCTGGAACATCATGGCGTGACAATCAATACAAGGGTTCATATTCTTGCCGTAACCGTAATGCGGAGCCTTGACCATGACCAGATGATCCACCGTTATATCCTCGACCCTGTGGGCGATACCGAGCTGGTTGGCTGCGGTGACCCCTTTGGCACTCCCGAAGAACGGGGTCTGGAAAATGATCGCCGTGACTTGGATCCCCTGCCTGCGAAGCAGCTCTGCCGCCAGCATGCTGTCGAGACCGCCAGAGAGGAGACCGAGGGCGTGAACAGGGTTTCGGGTTTCGGGTTCCGGGTTTCGGGAAATGTCTTTATTCATGATGATAGAATTAGACCAACGAGAGATTTATGTCCAGCAAGAGAGGTAATGCGGTAATCTGTAACAAACAATAAATTTCGAATTTCAAATTTCATATTCCAAATTCCGAAAGATAATCCAAGATCCAAGATCTAAAATCCAAAAAGGGCAGCCTCTCGCCCGTTTGTCACGCCAATCACGCCACTGGCGTGATGACTCACTAGAGACGCAGAGAGCGCAGTAAGGATTCAGCAGATCTGGGTTAAATCTAACAAATATTGCGTTTTTCCCTGCGACCCCTGCGGCTCTGCGTGAGACAGCTCTCGCCGCAATTGCGGGAACTATTCTTTTCCCTTCTGCGTACTGCGTTCTGACTTCCTGTATTTAAAAAGCCCGGGCGGTTCCCCGCCCGGGCTTTTTGACGATCAAACGATCGCTGGATCTATTTCACAAAATTCTTGACGAAATCGGTTGTCACCGACTTGGGCCTCTCAATGGGTGCACCCAGAGCCCTGTTGTAGATCAGCTGGGCCCCGACACCAAGAGCACGGGAAACGCTGAACAGGACCGTGTAGAAGGGGAACTCCTTGATGCCGAAGTGGTAGACCAGGGAACCGGAGGCCGCATCAACGTTGGGCCATGGGTTCTTGGCCTTGCCCTGCTCCTTGAGGATCCCGGGAACAAGGTCGAACATCTTGGCCACAGTCTTGAAAACCGGGTCTTCCGGGATTCTCTCCTTGCCCCAATTCACCTGGGCGATGTAGCGGGGGTCGGTGACCCTGAGAACAGCGTGTCCGTAGCCGGGGATGACCTTGCCGCCGTTGAGGGTGTCCCAGCAGTACTCGGTGAGCTGCTCGTCGGTGGGTGCTCCACCGAACTTCTCGATCATCTCGAGAACGAAGGACAGACACTCCTGGTTAGCCAGACCGTGAAGCGGTCCAGCCAGGCCGTTGAGGCCGCCGGAAAGGGAATAGTAAAAGTCAGACAGTGCTGAACCGATAGTGTGACACGCGTGGGCGCTGACGTTGCCGCTCTCGTGGTCAGAGTGCAGAGTCAGATAGAGCCTCATGAGTTCGGCCAGCTTGCCTTCCGGATCTGGCAGGCCCATCATTTTGGCCATGTTGCCTCCCCAATCCATCTTGGGATCGTGGGGGATCAATTTGCCGTCGTGGAACCTGATCCTGTAGATACCGGCCGCCAGCTCCGGAAGTTTGGCGATCAGGTTAAGGACATCCTCCATGGTGGATTCCCAGTACTCCGTCTTTTTAACACCCGCCGCGTAAGCCTTGGCATACTCGGACAGGTTCTGCATCGCCAGGATACCCGCACTGATCATGGCCATGGGGTGGGCATCCTTGGGCATGGCCCTCATCACATCCCAGACATACGCGGGCACACCCGCTCTCGCGGTAAGGTCGGCCTGCAGGCCCTTGAGTTCATCAGCGTTGGGCAGCTCTCCTGTTACCAGAAGCCAGAAGATCTCCTCGGGAAGCTTGTCGGTTATCTCAAGGAGGGGGATGCCGCGGATGATGAGACCCTTATCGGGGCTGACCTCCGAGGTATCGCATATCATGCTCTTGATACCCCTCATCCCGCCGTAGGCCTGAGCGACCGTAGCTTCGGAAAGAACGACGTCACCGTGGCTCTTCACAAGGTTTCGGATGTCATCCCTGA
>JALHUC010000582.1 GCA_022865845.1 bacterium
AAGGGTGATAACGCAGCAGATGGTGTGCTATTGAGGGCCGAACCCAGAATTTAAGAAGTTATTGAGGATTCCGAGGAGGAAGGACGACGTAGATGGCGTGCTATTGAGGGCCGAACCCAGAATTTAAGAAGTTATTGAGGATTCCGAGGAGGAAGGACGACGTAGATGGCGTGCTATTGACGGCCGAACCCAGAATTAAAGAAGTTGTTGAAGATTGCGCGCCGCCCCCTAATTTTAAGGTTTTGAATTTCCAACAGACCCCGCTTTTAAGAGGCTTCCAAGAAGGGGTCAGATACAAGGCCAGAATCCTGAGGAAATCGGAGGCGTATATGCCGACATACGTCGAGGCTTTCCGAAGGGTGATAACGCAGCAGATGATGTGCTATTGAGGGCCGAACCCGAACTTTAGAATTACGATATTGTACGTTCGGATTGCCGAGGAGGGAGTTACGAAGTAGATGATGTGCTATTGACGGCCGAACCCAGAATTTAAGAAGTTATTGAGGATTGCGAGGAGTAAGTACGACGTAGATGGCGTGCTATTGACGGCCGAACCAGGGGATTAAAATGCATGTCCGATGGAGAAATGAAATCGGGAGACGTCTTCAATATCCGTCGCCGGGTTAAGCTTATACCCATAATCCAGGCTGAGCGGCCCGATAGGCGATGACCACCTAACCCCCGCGCCGGCGGAACTCCGCAGTTTAAACTCCGCATCCTCGGGATTAACTGCGTTCTCAAGCCAGATACTTCCGGAATCAAGAAAAATGACTCCGCGAATACTCCTGAAAAGCGGATACCTCATCTCAATATTGGCGTTCAACATGAAGTTACCGCCTACCGGATCACCGTTGGCATCCACAGGACCAAGACTGTCCAGCTGGTAGCCTCGCACTGAGTTCTGACCTCCAAGGAAAAACCTTTTACTGATGATTACCTCTTCACTTTGTCCGTAGGCCGTTACCGCACCCAACCGGAGCAACCCCGCGAATACAATTGAATCTTTCACATTGATGTACCGGCGAACCGCTATTTCAGTTTTAACATACTCGGTCTTGGATCCAAGTTCCGTTGCTGCGTATTCCAGAATGATATCGGCAAGCACTCCCGACCAGGGGTCCAGGAAATCATCACGGGCGTCGTGGAGGACCTCACCGATGACCGAAGCAACATCCGTTTTCCCCTCGTCATCGGGGGAAAGCTGGGCATCCTGGGAAACATCGAAAAGACGTAAGCCTTCAAAAACATACCCGACGCGTGATTCCGTTCGTTCAGAAAGAGCCCTCACGAACTGTACACCCACAGACAGGGAGTCCCGGGAATAGCTCTCTCTCTTTTCAACCAGATCGCTCAGGGAAAGGGCCATGTCGATGGGGAGAGAATTCAGCCATGGGTGGGAATAGAGCAGTGTTGTACTTCTCTCAATATCGCTGGCCTTTCCTCTCAGGGAAAGGGATCGTGCCATTCCCATAAAGTTCCGGTTGGTCACTGAAACTTCGCCCCTCATTTTGTCTTCGCTTCCATAACCTGCCCTGACCCCCACAACATATTTAGCTCGCTCCTTGACCCTTACCATTAGGTCCTTGTGTACACCAGGGATCTGCGGGTCGGCAAGCTGTACATCCACAGAACTCATCACCTTCAAGCCATAGATCCGTTCCTGAGCTTTCAGTATTTTGTCCTGGGTCAGAATTTCACCTCGTTTGAGATCCAGAGCCACACGGATGATCTTTCCTTCTACAGATTCATTCCCGGAGATGATCACGGTGCCAAGGCGCACCAACGGTCCTTCACTCACCGTTACAACCAGATCAACGGTGTCGTCAGGGTGAATTTCAGGCTCTGTAACCGTAACGGAGGCGTAAAGATATCCCATGCTGCCCAACTCCTGGAGAAGATCATCTCTGCCTTTGTTGATAAACTCCGGTACATATGGGTCGCCTGCCTCAATATCCAGGAGTTCCCCTGTCCGTTTTTCCGGAATCGGGCTTCCTACCACACTCAGGTTTCTTATTACGTTACGGGACCCCTCGGTCACCGTTAGATGGATCACGACCTCCTGGTACCCTTCCCGGTCAACAAAATTCAGGGGTTCCCTGGTGAACGCAGTTGAAAGAAAACCTTCCCGCCGGTACTCTATCGCGAGATTTTCAATGCCTTTTTCCATTTCGGTTTTGACGAAAGGCTCTCCCTGAACAAGACCTAATGCACTGTTTAACCTCTCCGCCGGGAGGAATCGGGCACCCTCGACACGCAGGTCTCCAATTATGGCTTTAGGACCCCTGTCTATCCTGATAGTAATGGCCCGGGTTCCGGTTTCTTCCACCAGATCTTCCAGATCTGCGGAAATGAACGGATACCCCTCATTCAGGTATCGATCCACAACGATTTTTCTCATGGAAATTTTGGCATTTTCCGGGGTCGCTGACTTAAGAAAAACAGATCTCATTTGTTTAGAAAGCTTTCCAGCTTCCTTTGTATCATCCATCAGGACCTGTAACCTGAAATCAGGGCCCTTTTGGATATTGAAGATGATGACCACCGCATCAGGAAAATCCACAGCCGGCTCAACTCTGTAGGTGAGAGATGGAGTCAGATACATTTTTTTGCGCAGGTGATCCCGAACCCTTTTAATATCGGATTCAAGGTCATCACCGTCAAGCCCGGTACCTGGCATGGAACTGATAATGGAGAGCAGCTTTGTACGGGAAATACCGGCACCACCTGACAACCGCACATCGGAGATGAACCCTCTGTTTCCTTCCACTATTTGAAAAACCACCTTTGTCCTGTTGTCCTTCCCGGGCTCAATATGATAGGCGATCTCAGTATCGGCAAACCCCCTGAACCTGTAGTATTGGACAAGCCTTCCCACATTCTTAACCAGCTTGTCGTCGGTGATCTCCTCGTTGCTCCTGAGATCCACCTTGCTGAGAAGTTCTCTGCCATCAAGGAAGAAGTTTCCCTGGAACTGGATCTCCTCAAGCCATTTTTTCGCTCGAAGTGAATATTTTACAGTTACCCCCCCGGATGATTCCTTTAAATAAACCTCAACCATTTCATAAAGTCCGGTCCGATAAAAGTTGACAACTCCTTCTCTGACAAGTTCTGGTCTCAATATGGAACCTTTTGAAAAGGGAATCAGTGCCTTCATTTCCCCTGAAGAGAGCTGAACCCCTTCAACTTCCAGGCCCAGAACGGTCCTGCCGGCAGATAAAACCAGAGGAGTTCCTTCGGGCAAGGCTGTCCCTGGAAACAGAGAAAGGATGAGGATCGTATGCGCAACTATCAGCCGGAATCGCATCAGTTTATTTCAAACTGGAAATCCAGGTCCAAACCGTAATCCCTTTCACCAAGCTGCTCCCCTATAAGGGAGAGGGATTTCGTTACCCTGTATTTAACCAGTACCTCCTGTTCCTCACTGGCAAGAATTGGAGTTGAGTAGGTAAGGTAAAACTTTTCGCTCAATTTCTTGTCAACCTGGATCCGTGTTGTCCGCTCACCGCTCGATGAAACGGAGGAAGGGTTGATCGTAAACCTGTCAAAACCGGTAACTTTCTCAACCTCTGTCTCCAGCTTGCCCTTCAGGGCTCTCGTGAGCAAAAGGGTTGCCTCCGCCGCGGAAAGCCCTCCCCTTGAGGCGAAGGCCTGCTCACCCACCGCACCCCATGTCAGGAGTGCTGCAATGTCGGCCTCGCTTAGAACAGGGGATGAAGTGAGGTCCAGTTTGAACTTTTCCGGGACACCGCTTGCCAGCAGTTCCACCGTATAGTCAGTAACCGTCCCCTCCCGGTCGAACCCGGTTACTTCAGCTCTGCCGGAAAAATCAAAATCAGGTTCGATCCGCTTGGGGTTGATAAAACCTACTGACCCGCCGATGATCTCGAAAGTATGACCTCTGTACTCCAGGGAACCTTCCGTCATTTCAAGCCGCCCCGTCAGCACGGGAGCTGCAGCCGTACCTCTCAGGTGGAGGTTGCCAGCGGCCTCGCCGCGAATAAGCTTGATATCAACCAGCAGGGGAGAAGCGGTAACCATTTCTACATCCAGGTTGAGCCATTTGCCTTCGGCCCCTTCGCCTCCCTCAATTTGTGGTTCGGCACTGGCGATATTACCTTCCCCTATAAGGGCGATGAGGTTGTCGATATCAACTTCACGAGTGTATATACCCTGATCCATAGTGACCGTTCCTCTCAGAAATCCCCGCCCGTCGGAGAATTTGAGACCCAGATCAGCCCGGTTGACCGTATCCAGGCCTTCAGGAAAATGGATCGGGATGCCCTCTGCTTTCCATGAGAGTGACCCTTGAACAGGCTTGAAACCGAACATGAACAGTTCACCCGACATTAACAAAGTGCCGCCTTCCGCTTTACCCCGGATCTCGCTGATATGGAGCCGGTCTCCCACGATCTCAATCTTTCCTTTCAGATCACTTACGGGAAGATCGAAGGGCAGATGAGCCACGCATTTGTTCCCAAGCAGTTCGATGGAACCGTTCAAAACAGGTTCTGTAAGACTCCCATCGACCTTGAGCTGTGTAATCGCCTGACCGGAGAAGGAATCTACCGTCGGCTCGAGGAAGGTGAGGCCCGCCAGATCTATACTTCCGTCCACACTACCCTCAATACCTGCGTCCGGGGCGATGCGGAGGGTGCCGCTGATCACCGATTCACCTGAACGCAAAGGCAATTTCGTGAACCGGATGCCGGTTTCAGGGAAATAGTCGAAGGGTATCTGGTCCTGGGATATAAAGTGGACCCCGTTGATGGTAAAATCCGCGTCAGTAATGATCCCGTCCACATATGTCTTGTTGACGTTGGCGAGTATTCCACTTGCATCAGCCCGGACCGAAATATCGCCGGAAACTATACTACCCGGAATGCCAACGCCAATAAAGTCGTTGATCCCCATCCGGTCAATGGTGGCTGGAGTGAAGATCGTACCCGAAAAGGGAAACTCCCCTCGAAGATCAACGCTGGCCGCAGCGGATAACTCCCCATCAAACAGGTCTGCTTTGGCCTCCAGTTTAGATCCGTTGAAAAGAAATGCCCCCTTACCTGAACGCCATGTCCTGCCCTCATAAGTTATCTGATCCCATGTTAGATCGGTACTGGCGCGCAAACCGCTGCCGTCCAGGTTACCTGAAGCCTCCCCCGAAAAGGAGATCTCGCCGCCCAGGGGCACCCTAATGATCTTGATGTACTCAACTCCCTCCACCAGTATCGGATCCAGAGTACGAACCTTCACCCGATACTCATCCCCTTTTATGGATCCGGACCCTTCCAGGCGTCTCCCATCTTTTACAACGGCCAACCTGTCGGCTGTGAAAACATCTTCCGTAAAGTTCCCCGCCAGGTAAATTTCCTCAAAGGGCTCTGCCAGTATCC
>JALHUC010000583.1 GCA_022865845.1 bacterium
CCGGAAGAACCTCCAGGCACTCTTTTGGTATCCCATGGGTTGTAGGTAGGGTGAAAACCGGAATTTTCCGTGGACGAACCCATGGCGAACTCATCCATGTTCAGATAACCGGTGATCACAGCCCCGGACTGGCGAAGGCGGGAGATGACCGTCCCATCGTAGGGCGCTATGAAGTTGTCCAGGATCCTGGAACCGGCGGTGGTCCTCACCCCTTCGGTGAGGAAAATATCCTTCACCCCCACGGGGATGCCATCCAGAGCGCCGAGGAAATCCCCTCTTCGGAAACGGTCATCGGCCTGTCCGGCCGATTCCATTGCCTGCTCCCGGGTCAGGGTGAGATAGGAACGTACCTTATCCTCCACCTCGTCGATCCTGGAAAAAACACTCTCGGTAAGTTCGGTAGAGGTGACGGAGCCCTCCTTGAGCTTTCCGTGCAAAGAGTGAATGGTTTCTTTATATAGTCCCATGGATACCTTTCAACGGCTTCCGAATATGGGCTCCGTCAATTCCGGATTCCAGATTCCACATTCCACATTCCAGAAAGTTTTTCGTTCCCAAGTTTGAAATTTGAAATTTGAAATTTGGAATCGCCCTTAACTGAATACCTTCATCGCGCAAAGCTTGCCACACATACTGCACTCCTCGGCCATCTGCACTTTCTCACCAAGACGCTCCCTCACCTCCACCGGATCGAGGGCGTGGGAGATCTGTCCTTCCCAGTCCAGTGAGGCACGGCACTTCGACATGGCCAGATCACGCTCCCAGGCCGCCTTGTTGCCCCGTGAGATGTCCACAGCGTGGGCGGCGATCCTCGAGGCCATGACGCCCCTCCTGACGTCGTCTACATTCGGCAGGGAAAGGTGCTCCGCCGGGGTGACGTAGCAGAGGAAATCTGCTCCCGCCATTCCTGCGATAGCTCCTCCGATGGCGCCCGTGATGTGGTCATAACCGGCACCGATATCGGTAACCAGAGGACCGAGGATGTAGAAGGGTGCACCGTGACACAGGCGTTTCTGAAGGACCACGTTGGCATGTATCTGGTGCAACGGAACATGACCCGGGCCCTCGACGATGACCTGGACACCCGCGTCCCACGCCCGCTTGGTAAGCTCTCCCAGGATGATCAACTCCTTCAGCTGGGCCGGGTCGGTGGCGTCGGCGAGGCAGCCAGGCCTGAGACCGTCTCCAAGGCTGATGGTAACGTCGTGCTCCCGAAGGATCTCGAGAAGCTCGTCATACCGCTCATAGAGGGGGTTCTCTTTTCCTTCCCTCTCCATCCAGGCAGCCAGCATGGATCCGCCGCGGCTGACGATGCGAGTCACCCGGCCGGTCTTTCGGACTGTTTCCACCGCCGAGCGGGTCACACCGCAGTGAACGGTGACAAAGTCCACCCCGTCCTCGGCGTGCCGGCGCACAGCGTCCATCATATCGTCGCCGGTGAGGAGGGTCGGATCCCCCTTGGCCTCGTAGGCCCTGACTGCAGCGTCGTAGATGGGTACCGTCCCAACGGGGATGGTGGATCGCCTGACCACCTCGCGGCGCAGTTCATCCATGTCCCCGCCGGTGGAAAGATCCATGACAGCATCAGCTCCAGCCTGGATACACGCTTCAAGCTTCTTAAGCTCCAGTTCCGGATCGTTGCACGCCAGACTGGTACCGAGGTTAGCGTTGACCTTGACCGTAAAGGGTCCGCCCACACCACGGGGTTCAAGAGCCTTATGCCTTGGGTTGGCCGGGATAGCTACTACCCCGGAAGCCAGAAGCTCAAGAACTTTCTGCTCATCAACATTTTCATATGCGGCCACATGGCGCATGACATCTGTGACACGTCCTTCCAATGCTGCGATTCTTTGTGTGGTCATGTTGCTATTCACCTCTTTTAAAGGGTCGCAAGTTTCATATTAAAATCCCGAATTTAGACACTATTTTGGAATTTGAAATCTGGAATTTGGGATTCGCTTCAATCTTCGATTATTCGGGGCACCTTAAAAGCTGTCCCCTCCTTCGCCGGTGCGTTGGCAAGTCCCTTTTCCACAGGAAGGGAAGGTTTCACCTCATCATCACGCATGACGTTAACCATTTCGATAACGTGGGAGGTCGGCGGTACATCAGACAGATCCAGTTCGTCAAGAAGTCCTATGTAGCCGAGGATATCCCCCAGTTGGGCCTGCATTCTCCCGGCCTCTTCTCCGGTAAGGTCCAGTCTGGCCAAACGCGCCACGTTATCAACAAGTTCCTGTGTAATTTTCAACGTTTTCCTCCTGGATCAACCGCCGATATACCCCTGATTAGCAGGCATAATGGTCAGTTTAAAACGACAACAGAGAGGGAAAGTTAGCATAGAAATAATCATTAATGAAGGTTTGATGTTTGTTGTTTGAGGTTTGATGTTTGTTGTTTGAAGTTTAAGTCTGGGAATCGGAAGAAAACCTTCGCCGTGGCAAGTGCTCGACACAGGATTTACCGGATAAAATATTGACTGGGCGACGGAGTGACTTGGCGAAAAGACAATATCTGCGATTAAAATACCGACTTTATAAGAACCGGGATCGCTTCACATGGGTAAATTCCAGTCACCCCCACCTCAATCCTCCCCCCTCAATAGGGGGAGGAAGAATTAGGAAGTTGAACTATAGTAGGGTTCGCGATGACGCCAACCTGCGGTTGGAGTTTCAGGTTTTGGGTTTCGGGTTTAACTTCAAACCTCAAACACCAAACTTCAAACTTGTCTTTA
>JALHUC010000584.1 GCA_022865845.1 bacterium
AAGACCGGCGGCGGCAACAGCTCCCAGGGTCGGCCAGAATGAGCGCCAGAAACCAAGGGTCATGGCACGCTGAATGGTGAGGATGCTTATGGGCCCTAAAGGAAGGGCAGCCGCAAACCCTGCGACAACCGAAATAAAGAAAAGGGATGGACCCGGATGGTATCCGGAAAAGACGCTCTGGAAAAACATGGTCCTTCATACAGGAAATGATCTGATTTTGCACGGATTAAAAAGCGGAGTTTAAACGCAGATCATTCTTAGTACACAAAGTTACTCAAAAGGAAAACAAGATCCTGATAAAGGCAAGATTCCTGTAAAAGCGTCAAATTCAGCCTCTCGCAGAGACGCTGAGTACGCAGTAAAAGCAAATATTCATTTTATTTTTGACCAACCTTGCTTAGGTCTTCTCGGCGCTCCCTGCGTCTCTAGCGACCGTAGGGAGCGAGCGAGAGAAAGCTTTAATCTTGAATTTTGGATTTTAGATGAAGAGTTAAGCTGTCTTTGAAGCCTAACTCTTCCTGGCCGTTACCGCAGCAAAAGGTGAGAACTGCTGCTGGACGTCCTCGCAGGTGCAGATGGGGCAAAACACCTTTGTTATGGTCGCTTCTGCCATGGTCATGACAACCTCGAAGATCTGTTTGCACTTCTTGCACTCGAATTCGTAAACAGGCATTTATTACCCCCTTAAAACAGTCCCAGACTCCCGGATCGCAGCTGGTTTCGCACCGCTGCTGATCCTTCACTGATTAAAGTATTAGCGGTAAATGTGTGAAAAGCAAGGAGGGGCAATCAATTCAACATTCAAGGTTCAAAATTCAAGAGGTAAAATTTGAAAATAATCCTGTGGGTATATGATCACCAGCCAGATATTTTTACCGCCCTCATTGCCACCAGTAGTATTACTTTTTCTGCTTCTACTTCTACTCCACTCTTACATGGTATAAAATTGACTAAATACCCAATACCCTCATCCAAGGAGAGCCCTGATGGCAAAGAAACCAAAATCCCTTACTCCGAAAGAACTGCGTTACACATGCGACGTGGGCTGCATCCCTTTTAAGACAACGGACGATGCCCCTGCTCTTGAGGGACCACTGGGCCAGGAACGTGCTCTGCAGTCTATCGATTTTGGACTAAAAATGAGAGGTCCTGGCTTTAACCTGTTTACTGTCGGGATGCCCGGCAGCGGCAGGTCTTCAACCGTAACAACAATGGTCAAAGAGAAGGCCCTGTCGGAAGAGGTGCCTCTCGATTGGGCTTACGTCTACAACTTCGAAAACGCCAGATCTCCGGTAGCCCTGTCCTTTCCCCCAGGACAAGGGAGAGTCTTTGTGCGGCAAATAAAGGAACTCATTGATCGTCTGAAAATAGATATTCCTGCAGCGCTTGAGGACAGGGAGTTTGAAAACACAAGGAACCATTTCCTCGAGCAGATGAGCCGTGAGAACGCTATTGAGTTTGAAGAATTTCAACAACTTGCCAGGCAGCAGAATTATTCCTTCGAGAAGGTGGAAAGTGAATTTGCTTTTATACCCTTGAAAGATGGTGTCAGGCTCAAACAGGAGGCGTTCAATGAGCTTCCCGAAGAAGAAAGGTCCCTTTACAGCGAGACCCTGCGCCAGCTGCAGAAACGGTTTATGGATATCTCCCGTGTAACTGGCAAAAGGGACACGGAAACTCGCAAGCAGCTGGAGAAGATCACTCGGGAGCAAGTTCAAAAAACCGCCGAACCTCTTATCGAACTTCTGATGGCAGATTACCCTGACAATGGCAAGGTGCAAAGGCATCTGGAACTACTGCTCGGTGATATGGTGGATAATTTCCCCCAGTTTCTGCCGGCCCATGCCGACCAGAACCCATTCGGGGGAGGTGAGCCAGCGCCATTAGAGCAGCCTTTTTCCCGTTATCAGGTCAATCTCATCGTGGACATGATGGCCCAGGAGGGTGCACCTGTTGTTGAAGAAAACCACCCTTCTTTCCAGAACATTATCGGCAGAATGGAATATGCCTTTCAATCCGGCGTCGCCATCACAGGCTATGAGCAGATCCAGCCAGGGGCATTGCACCTCGCCAACGGCGGATACCTTATCCTAGATGCTCTGGAGGTCCTCCGCAGCCCCTTTGCATGGGAGGCGCTCAAGAACAGCCTCATGTCTGGCCAGATAAAGATCGAGGATATGGGTGAACAGTACAAAATGTTCGCCGCCATTACCCTTAAACCGGAACCGATCCCCCTTTCTGTCAAAATCATCCTCATAGGAAGTCCCCTCATTTATCACCAGCTCCTTGCCCACGAAGATGATTTCAAAAAGCTGTTTAAAGTGAAGGCTGAATTCGGCAGCACCATGAAGCGCACAGACGATGCTGTAAGGGACTACTCGATTTTCATCGCCTCACTTTGCCATGAAGAAGACCTCCTTCCTTTTGACCTCTCTGCTATGGGAGCCGTAATAGAACAGGGTGTCCGTATGGCAGAGGACCAGTCACGCCTGACAACAAGTTTCTACCAGGTAGGCGATCTGGTCAGGGAGTCTTCCTTCTGGGCAGGCGAGGAAAAAGCCTCAACGGTTTCCCGCCCCCACGTGACCAGGGCCATAAAGGAGAGAAAACAGCGATACAACATGGTTGAAGAGAGGATAGGCGAACTCATTGAAGAGGGCACTCTTATGGTCCAGACCAAGGGGCAGGTCGTGGGCCAGGTCAACGGTTTATCGGTCTACACAATGGGTGACTACCGGTTCGGCAAACCCACCAGGATCACCGCCAAAGTTTTCCTCGGCAAATCCGGCATGGTGAATATCGAACGTGAGGTCAAGCTCTCCGGAAGCATCCACAACAAAGGGGTGCTTATCGTTTCTTCCTACCTCGCCATGCGTTATGCCCAGGATTTTCCTCTGGGGCTGAGCTCCTCTGTTACCTTCGAACAAACCTACGACGAGGTGGATGGAGACAGCGCCACCGCTGCGGAACTCATCGCGCTCACTTCAGCCTTGGCAGAGGTTCCCGCCTTCCAGAACATCGCCATCACAGGTTCCATGGATCAGCATGGCCGCATTCAGCCCATCGGAGGGGTTAACGAGAAGATCGAGGGGTTTTTCGCAAGCTGCCGCGACCACGGCCTCGATGGAGACGAAGGCGTTGTGATCCCGAAAGCTAACATGAAGAACCTCATGCTTTCCAATGAGGTTGTCGAAGCGGTGGAACAAGGCATGTTCAACATATATACTGCTGAAACCATCGACCAGGCTATTGAGATCCTCACCGGGACATCAGCTGGTGCAAGAGGAAAAAACGGGAAATTCCCCAAAGGGACTTTCAACCGCAAAGTTGAGGACCGCCTGCGGAAGATGGCCGAGAAGATGGCCGAGCAGACAAAGAGGTCCAACGGCGGAGGGAGTGAAAAACCCGGTGATCGGTAATCAGTTATCGGCCTGCCACGGCGAAGCTCTGGGAATTGTGGATGAGCGAAGACGGGTGATCGGTAACACCTGGAACCTGGAATCAAAATCTGAAGGAGATTCTTCACATTGACCACACAATCCAGGAGGATCCTGGCCTGGTCCATCTACGATTTCGGTAATTCGGCCTTCGCCACCACGATAATAGCCGGTTTCTTCCCGATCTTCTTCAAGGAGTTCTGGAGTGTGGGGGTGGACGTAACCGAGAGCACCTTCAAACTCGGACTGGCCAACTCCATATCGGGTATCCTTGTAGTCCTGCTGGCGCCCGTTCTCGGAGCTATCGCCGACAAGGGCGGGGCCAAAAAAAGGTTCCTCGCAGCTTTCGCCGCCATGGGCTGCGCCATGACCGTCTCCCTGTTTTTCGTAGGAGAGGGAAACTGGGTCCTGGCAGCGGCCTTTTTCATCGCGGGGACTGTTGGGTTCTCCGGGGGAAACTCCTTTTACGATTCCCTTATCATGGATGTAACCGGGGAGGACAAGGTGGATCTCGTCTCCGCTCTCGGGTATTCCCTGGGCTACCTCGGAGGCGGCATTCTTTTTGCCGTCAATGTTTTCATGGTACTGAAACCTGAGTTTTTCGGACTGATCGATAAAACCCAGGCGGTTCGGGTATCTTTCCTCACAGTGGGTCTTTGGTGGGCCGTATTTACGGTTCCGCTGCTTTTTTTCGTGAAAGAGACGAAACCCAGACAAGTTGAATCCTGGGCTCACACCGTCAAAGGGGGGATCGGTCAACTCGTCGACACC
>JALHUC010000585.1 GCA_022865845.1 bacterium
ACGGCGGCAATGCCCAGCAAGGTGTAGATGAATATCCTGCCGGCGACAACGCCAGGGGTCCTGGGGACCACTGCCAGAGATTTTTCAGCCATTGCGCTTTATCCTCAGTTCCGAATAAAGGTAAGGCACGATGATGGACATGACCGCCATGAACATGATGATAGCGCTGGCGGCCCCGAACGCCAGACGGTTGCGGGTAAAAGCAAAGGTATACATGAAAGTTGCCGGCAGGTCCGAAGAGTAGCCGGGGCCGCCCCTGGTCAGCACCATGACCAGGTCGAAGCTCTTGATGGCGATGTGGGACATGATGATCACCGCGGAGAAGAAAACAGGGCGCATTGTGGGGATAATGATGCGCCAGTAAATTTTCGGCAGGGAGGCGCCATCCACCTGGGCCGCCCTGATGATGGAATCATCGATCCCCCTTAACCCGGCCAGGAACAGGGCCATGACAAATCCTGTGGACTGCCAGACCCCGGCTATCACAATGGTGTATATGGACATCTTGGAATTCACAAGCCAATCGAAGGTAAAAGAGGTAAACCCCATCTCCCTGACAAGGCGTTCCAAACCGAAACCTGGGTTGAGCATCCACCGCCAGGCGGTGCCAGTAACAATGAAGGAAAGGGCCATGGGATAGAGGTAAATGGTCCGCAAAGCCCCCTCGACGCGAATCCGCTGATCCAGCAGGATCGCCAGGATCAAACCGAAAACAACGCAAAAGAAGATGAAGAGGCTCCCGAAGATCGCCAGGTTTCTGCTTGCCACCCACCAACGATCGTTTTGAAACAGTTTGACGTACTGAAGGAACCCGGCCAGTTTGTACCTGGGGAGCAGCCCTGAGTTGGTCAGGGAGATCCATGCTGTCCACATTATGAAACCGTAGATGAAAACTACGGCGGAGAGGATGGTGGGGGAAAGGACAATTCTGGGCAGATAGCGCTGGAGACTCCCCGCAAACCTCATGCCGGTTTGTCGACCCTCATTGGTCATAGTCACTCCCTGGTCAGACGCCTGCCTCCCCGGTTGCTATCGGAGAAAGGCCCGCCTCTCCCCCGGACAAGGTACGTCCATACCCGGCCCTGGTGAGGGCCGGGTATGGACGATGGGATGTGAGCTGAATTGTAACCTGATTTACTTGGCTGCCGCAACCTCAGAGGCAAGCCGTTTTGCCGCATCAGCGGCGGACATGTCCGAGTTGTAGAAGTTGGTGACAACGTCGAAGATGGCTCCCCTGACCTCCGGGTAGACCGCCATCTCGTGGGCCATACTCGGAACCAGCCCCCCGGATGCCGCCGTGGCAACAAAGTCGTCCATGGACCTCTGTGCAGGTGCGTCAAAGTTTTCCTTCGGCATCCCGAGCCTGACCGGGATGGAACCCTTGTTGATGTTAAAAACCTCCTGGAATTTGGGCTGGAGGATCAAACGTGCCATGGCTTCGGCAGCCTGACCTGCAGCAACGGCCCTCTGTTTGAAGAAGATGAAGCTGTCGACGTTGAAAAGGAAATATTTATCGGTATCCGGCATGGGCAAAGCCAGATAGTCCACTCCCGGCTTCTTACCCGCGGCGGTAAACTCGCCCTTGGCCCAGTCGCCCATGAACTGCATGCCGGCCTCGCCCTTGATAACCATGGCGGTGGCCAGGTTCCAGTCGCGGCCGGGGGCGCTCTTGTCGGTATACTGTTTGAGGCTCTTGAAACGTTCGAAAGCTTTGACCATGGTTGGGCTGTTCAGAGCGGCGGGGTCAGCCTTCACCAGCGCTTTGCGGTAAAAATCAGCGCCACCCAGCCCTATAACGATGGACTCGAAAACTGTTGCTTCCTGCCAGTCCTGTCCTCCGAAGGCTATGGGTACCATGCCGGCAGCCTGTATCTTCTTGGCAGCCTCTTCAAGCTCAGCCCAGGTCTTGGGGATCGTCGCTCCGGCTTTCTTGAAAACCGCGGGGTTGACCCACATCCAGTTTATACGGTGAACGTTCACCGGTACGGCAACGTACTGGCCCTTGTATTTCATAACTTGGGCCACAACGCCGGGAATGATATCGTCCCATTTTTCCGCCCTGGCCACCCTGCCGAGGTCTGCCAGAACTCCCTCCTCGCCCCACTGCTGGATCTGGGGCCCTTTGACCTGCGCGGCTGTCGGTGGGTTCCCCGCAACAGCGCGGGACCTTAAAACGGTCATGGCGGTATCACCCCCGCCGCCGGCAACCGCAAAGTCCTTCCAGGTGTGACCCTCCTTCTCAAGGAGATCCTTGAGCACTGCGACCGATTTAGCTTCCCCACCGGAAGTCCACCAATGGAGGACCTCCACCTCTCCGGCCATTGCACCGGGAACTGACATAAAGGCAACCAACGCCAACGCCATAACCCACACAAATACACAACGTTTCATCTCCCACTCCTTTCAAAACAGGTAAATACATACCGAACCGCCCGGGGACTTCCACACTAAGGGTGAGTGACAGTCCCTTTCCACCATCACATCCTCGTATGGCCCCTGAGATCTTTCAAGAACGATCTTCACAAAAATTACCACAATCAGCCAAAACTACTTCTATAAGGTTATCTCCATATATGCCCGTTTGCAAGTGATGGGGGAAAATCAGCTTTTCATTTTCCTCCGCGTCCACGCCTGCCCTGACTGCCTTTCTTTTGGACTTTGGACTGTTCCTAACGCCCTCCGCACCTCGCACTACCTTTCCTTTGGACTTAGGACATTGGACTTTGGACTGTCCCTAACGCCCTGCGCACTGTCTCTTATGCCCCGATACTGCTCTTCCACTCCCCTCTTCCCCTCAGCCTCCTCTACAGTTATAAAGTATAGTTATGAGAGTCGCGATTTTAGCTGACATACACGCCAACCTCCCTGCCCTGGAAGCTGTCGAGAGAGATTTCAGCGCAGAAGGAATACAGACCATCTGGAGCCTTGGCGACACAGTCGGTTATGGTGCCGAACCTTTTGCATGCCTGCAGATGCTGGCAGACCTCGATGCTATCCTCATCACCGGGAACCATGAGCAGGCAGCCTGCAATCTGGCCGAGGCAAACGGGTTCAACTCAAGCGCCGCCCAGGCTATCCGATGGACACGAGACACACTGACTTCCGACATCAGGAAAGACCTGTGTGAACTGCCAGTCAATCTGTCTCCCCAACCCGGAGTGTTTCTCTTTCACGGGTTACCCGGCAATGCCACCGGTTACCTTCGAACAGATGAGACCGCCCAGATGGTTTTTGACTACCTTACCGACAGGGACCCGAGGATCCGTATCGCCTTTTTCGGGCACACCCACCGTCCCATGATCTTTACCCATCTTCCAGGCAGGCCCGTTCGCATGTTTGAACCCGGAGAGGAACTTGTTCTGGCGCCCGGCCGGCGATACCTGCTCAACCCGGGCAGTGTCGGGCAGCCGCGCAACGGTAATCCAAACGCCCAGTACATCATCTTCGACACCGAACAAGGACTCATCTCCTTTAAAAAAGTCCCTTACAATATCGCCGCTGCCCAGGAGCGCATCCTTCAGGCCGGGCTTTCCCCATCCCTTGCCGCCCGCCTGAGCCAGGGGATCTGATGGATCCCGGACACCGCTCCAGAGTTGTTTTTTTTGAACCAGGGAATGGAATGGGCGAAGCCCTGGCCGAGCAGCTGCGCAAGGGCGGCCTGGATGTCGTCATTGCGCCAAACCTGAAAGCCGCCCACAAGGCAGCTGCGGATGCTGATGTCGTCGTCGCCAACATCACCCACACCCCTGACGGTCCGGCTCTTTGCCGAGCTCTTCGAACCGAGAGCGGCACAGGCCGTCTGCCTTTGCTGGCTTTTTCTGAGGTCGAACTGAATGACAATCGGCTCGGGGAACTCCTTTCCGCCGGGGCTATGGATGTTTTTTCTCCACCTATCAGTCACCCTCTCCTTTTGGCCAGGGTCGGGAACCTGGTGCGCATACACCAGGAAGAGGAATATCTGAAGGAGACTGAGCGCCGATATCGAAAAATATTTTCCTCATCACATCAGGGTTACTTCCTGTCCACAAGGGAAGGTCGCTTTCTGGAGGTCAACGACGCACTTCTGAATATCCTGGGCTACACCAGCAAACAGGAGATGCTTAAGCTGAGGCTCCCCGACGACCTTTATGTTAACCCCAGGGACAGGGATTTGCTGCAGCTCCTCATCGAAAAGAAGGGGTTTATCAAGGACTTCAAGGTCGACTTCAAACGCAAGGATGGTTCCAGGATCACCATTCTGCTCACCGCCAATATCTATAAAAATATTGAAGGGGAAACTCTCGGTTATGAGGGGTTCAATATCCCTTTGATGGATACAGCCATTCCGATCCGGCACAGGTTGTTGAACCTGCTCTTAAGACCTTTCCGCCGGGTGATGGCACGCAGAAAAAACTTCATATCGGTGGCTCGGATAAGTGAGATGGTGGCCGACCAGTACGAGAAGGTCGAGGAGCTGTCTGAGGGTTTTTACACATCCGTGTGGAAAGGCAGAGACGTTCTGGGGTTTGAGCAAGGGGCTCTGGTCATCAAGATCTCCAAATCCGAGGCGATCAACAGCCGCCTCATCCTGGAGGCCAAGGTCATGAGAGACCTGGCAGGGCATCCCGGGATACCGGAACTGGTGGACGTGGCCAGGCACCGGGGCCGTACGGTCATCATCACCCGATATGTGGAAGGGCGCACTCTTTCCGACGTTCTGCCTCCGGAAGATGATCGTTCCCGGGATCGGATCGCCTACCAGCTCATGGATGTTGTTTCTCACCTTCACGATAAGGATATCGTTCACAGGGATATCAAACCGGACAACATCATCGTCCGCCCCGATGGAACCATCGTCCTGCTGGACTACGGTATCGTGCGACGCATGAAGGAGATGGAGACATCCGCCACAGTTATCGGAACGCGGCCATACATGAGCCCGGAACAGGTCAACGGCAAGAGTGAGCGGCGAAGTGATATCTGGGCACTGGGGGTCGTCATGTACCAGCTATACACGGGCAGCCTCCCGTTTTCAGGAAACACCGAGATGGAGCTTATGCAGAACATCCTGAACGTGGAACCAGCCAGCCCGAGGTCCTTAAACCCCGGGCTTTCGGCCCAGATGTAAAGTGCCCTGATCAGGGCCCTCAGGAAAAGACCCCAGGACCGGTTTAACAACGGCAGGGAAATGAGGGATCACATTCTCACCACCGTTCCCGGTTTCCAGCGCAACGTCCAGAACCTGATAAGGGAATTGGAAATGCCCCCGACACTGGTACCGTAGGTGTAGTAGCGACTGGAAACATGTCCCTTTGGGACGAAACGGGGTGTCGGTGTAATCACGCCGTTGGCGTGACAGGCGGTGTGTTGGAGTAATACCTGAAACCTGGACCTGGAACTCGGAACCTGAGGCGCGGTAGCGCCGAGCGTCCAACGTCCAACGAAAATGCAGCGTCTTGGATCTGGGAACTTGGAACTAGAAAAGAGTTGTCACTGTAAGTTGTTAGCTGACCACATTTCTGGAGAACATATGTCAACCGGTTTTCACGAAAAGAGCTACCGGAAACACAGC
>JALHUC010000586.1 GCA_022865845.1 bacterium
CCTTGGTGTAACTTTGAGAACTTTGTGTTGAATCAAACATCGCATTTGTAGCAACTGTGCCTTAACCAAGGTTCAAGCCTTCCTCTGCGGCCGAAGCCTGTCACGCCAAAGGCGTGACGTACTCTGCGTTAAAAAAACATGGCTTTGATAGTAACCGGGATCGCTTCCGTCTTCGCCTTCCAGGCTACGCCGTGACAAGTCACATGAGTAAATTTCAATCACCCCCTCCTCAATCCTCCCCCCTCGATAGGGGGAGGAAGAATTAGGAAGTTGACTATTTTAGGGTTCGCGATGACCCGTTTTCGTTCTGCGAACTCCGTCGCGGCAGGCAAATACGACTGGATTCCGGACAATTACGACTTTGTCGAAATTGAAAGGACCCGGAATGACGGTCATGGTGGTTCCTACTTAAGATACCTGGATACTTAGATACCTGGTTACCGCCCTTCCTCCTGGGTACCGGGTACTGGGTACTGGGTACTCAAAAAATTACTTATCCAGCTTCGTGAACTTGCTCCCTTCAAGTGTCAAATTATACATCAACCCCTTCTGGCCGAAGACGAAGGCCACGATAGGGTCTTTGATGCTGGTAGTGTCGATGGAGCCGCCGGCGCCCACCTTGATGAGGGCTACGGAACCGTCCACCCCCACCTCCCAACCCTCGCTATTGCGGAACTTCGCCAGGGCTTCATTGGAAAGGAAAACAATGATAATGCTCTTTTTCTGGACCCCCAGCTGCAGACCGATGGAGGCTGCTGCCGTGGAATAATATGCGACAGTCTTGTCTCCAATCCTCAGAACCCCCTCCCCGTACTCCCCTCCGATCCCGATACCGGCTTTGACAACCTTGGGGAAGACCAGGTAGCCGTTAGCCTTGGCAAGAAATTGACTGGCCCCCTTGACCTCCTTCTGAAACTGCTCATAGGCCACATCTGCGCTGACATCGAGCTCCCTGGCGTCGGCAGCCTGCCCTGCCGCCGGCAGCAAGGCCAGCATGCAAAAAGAAATCACTATAATCATGCAGATCCTGGTAAATCCTGTTTTTGTCTTCACCATCATGTCACCTCTTCACTAGAATTAATTAGCTTTTTTGGCCCTAAATAACCGATTAACAGAGAAAAGCAACCTCAAATACCCAAATTCAAACGTCAAGCTGCCTTACCAATATACAGCACTTTGCCCCCTCTTTCACCTTATGCATTGCGTTGGAATTTAAACCTGTGTTACACAAGTTTATCTTCTAACGCAGCAAGCCCGAAAGGAGGGGGAATGCTCGAGAACCTGTTCAAACTCAGTGAACGCCAGACCGACGTCCGCACGGAGGCCATTGCCGGCCTCACAACCTTTCTTACCGCAGCCTACATTATCTTCGTCAACCCTAACATCCTGTCCAACACAGGTATGGATAAGGGGGCCCTTATCACGGTCACGTGCCTTGTAGCGGGCCTGTCCTCCATACTCATGGGGCTATGGGCCAACGCTCCCATCATGATGGCTCCGGGAATGGGGCTGAACGCCTTTTTCGCCTTCGCCCTGGTCCTCGGACAGGGAGTGCCATGGCAAGAGGCACTGGGTGTGGTTTTCATATCGGGTGTTTTCTTTCTCATCCTCACATTCCTGGGTGTACGCGAGAGGATCGTCAAAGCTATACCAGCCTCCCTCCGGCTCGCTACCTCTGTTGGTATCGGGCTATTCATTGCCTTTATCGGCATGCAGGGCCTGGGGCTCATCGTCAGGAACGACGCTGTCCTGGTGGGCCTGGGGACCATGAACAAGACTGTCCTCCTGGGACTCGCCGGGATGCTCATCATCGTCATCCTCGAGATCAAAAAGGTCAAAGGTTCTATTCTTATCGGTATCCTGGTCACGGCCCTGGCTGGAATGATCTTCAAACTGTCCCCCTTCCCGGGCGGTTTAATGGCCATGCCTCCAAGCATGGCTCCGGTGGCCTTTAAGCTGGACATCATGGGAGCCATGAAAGTCTCCCTGTGGGCCAGCATCTTTTCCTTCATGTTTGTGGATCTGTTCGACAGCCTCGGGACCTTACTGGCTGTGTGCAGAGAGGCTGACCTGGAGAAGGACGGGGACATCAAGGACCTTCCCAGGATGTTGACGGCCGACGCCGTGGCAACTGTTTTCGGCTCAATCCTGGGTACCAGCACTACAACCTCTTACATCGAATCAGCTGCAGGTGTGGCAGAAGGAGGCCGTACCGGAATGACCGCCGTCACAACAGGGATCCTCTTCCTGTTGGCCGCCTTTTTTACACCATTAATTGGCTCCGTTCAGGCTTACGCGACAGCACCCGCCCTGATCATCGTGGGCATCTTCATGATGAGGGGGATCGGCCAGATAAACTTCTACGACTTTGAAGAGGGAGTGCCGGCCTTCCTGACCCTCATTCTCATGCCCCTGACCTACTCCATCGCCCAGGGTCTGGTGTTCGGATTCATCTCTTTCGCCCTGATCAAGGTGCTTGTGGGCAAGGTCAAGGAACTTGATCCTATCCTCATGATCATTGCAGTCCTGTGCCTGGTGAGTCTGGTGATTTAGTGAACGGTGAAGAGTGAATGGTGAACGGTGAATAGTTATTGGCGAAGGGCTTATTAAAAGTACTGTTGGAGGTTTGAGGTCAGCATTTTCTGTTCACATTTCACTATTCACAATTCACTGAAGAGATCTTTCCTTAAATAAAAAAGGGCCCCTCACGGGGCCCTTAATGTTTCATGGAAAGATCTCTTCTAGAACTTGTATCCGAAAAGCAGGGCCATGTTAAGAGAAACGCCATCGGTACTGTAGGTGTCGCTCTTCCATGCAACGCCCTTAACCTCGATCCGGCCAATGTACTTTTCTGAAACAGTTTCCTCGACACCCATCCCCACATAACCGCCAAGAGCCGTATCAAACTCGAGATCATCTAATTTAAGATCGTAAGATCCGACCCCAAGGAACAAGTCTCCACGTATGCCGGCGTCCTCCCTGCCTAGGACAAACCTGGGGCCGAGCTCTATCCACTGATAAGTCATATCCGCGCCGCTGTTCCCCTCGGTGGCCGTTCTTCTTCCTACCCTGATATCAACTGGTATTCCCATATTCAGGCCAACCAAAAGAGTGAAGCCCGCCCCAGGGGGGATATCATAGTTTTCTCCCAGATCTGCCCCGAAACTCACCGACTGGAATCCAGCCAGGACGGATACCCCATCTGCCAGGACGGTAGCAGGGGCCAGAGCTAACACTAACGCCAGGATAAGAACTATTTTTTTCATAACAAACCTTCTCCCCAGGATAATTTTTTACATCCACTAAAATACTGCCCCATTGCAGTTAAGAGGATTCTAACAAACCTGACCGTGGGAGAAAACCTTTAATTGGAAGCCTCGCTAAAAGTTTTTTCGAGCTTTTCAAGAGCGGTCATCACGCCTGTGGCGTGATTGGCGTGATCCCCCACCGGCGGATTCGGTAACGCCACGGGCGTTACTCACCATC
>JALHUC010000587.1 GCA_022865845.1 bacterium
CTGTACATAATCGTAATTATAATACGTATAGTACGAATGGTAACCGTATCTTCTGGAGGTATTTACCTTGTTGATGATGCACCCAAGAATAGTGCCACGCACGTTGAGTATGCTCTTTTTGAAATGGCGCAGGGTATCACGGGTGGTCTCCCCATGCTACATACCAGCACGACTCCGCCTACGTGCTGGGATAACACAAGGGTATCGGCGAAGCCTTGATACGGGGGCCCGTCTAAAATGATACGGTCGTAATGCTGCCCTACATACTTCATCAGCTTTGCGAAGTGATTGGACGCCAGCAGCTCGACGGGATTGGGAGGAACTGGCCCGGCTGGTATAAAAACAAGATTGGCAATGTCGGTTTTGCAAATAGCGCTTTTATCGGCGACCCCGGCCAGGAGGCTGGAAAGCCCGCGATCGCTGTCAGTGTCTTCTAAGCCTAAAAATTTATGGGCGGAAGGTATGCGCATATCGGCGTCGATTAATATAACCTTTTCACCGGCTCCGGCAAAGGCCTGGGCCAGATTTATCGCCAGAGTGGTTTTCCCCTCACCTTTTATCGTGCTGGTTAAAAGGAAGCTTTTTGCGTGGTTACCGACACCCGAAAGCTGAATGGATGCCTTAATGGTTCGCAGTGCCTCGGACAAGCCAGCACGAGGATCGGAGATGAAAGTCCTTGCAGCGGGATAGCCGTTTTCTTTAGCAAGAGGAGCCACACCGAGAATGGGAATCTGAAAACGATCGGGGATCTCGTCCGGATCCGTGATTGTATCGGCAAAGTATTCCACCAGAAAAGCGCAACCAATACCGCCTATCAAACCGGTAACGATGGCGAGTAACAGATTCATTTTAACATTAGGCTTAAAAGGGAAAACCGGCAGCAAGGCATGGTCGAGGATCTGGATATTACTGGACGATACCCCCGCCATGGACTCGATCTCTTTGGTACGCTCCAGCAGGCTCTGGTAGATGCCCTTGTTGGTCTCCACCTCCCGGTCCATTATCTTGTATTGGGTAGCCCGTTCGTTCAGATCCATGGCCAGGTTCTTTTGTTCGTGGACACGGGCTTTCATTGCCTGTGCCTTCTTCAGGGCAGTCAGGTATTCATTTTCCATGGCCAGAAATACCTTTTCTTCCTCGCTGCTAATGCGGTTGGCGATGCTTGTCATCCGGACTTTTAAAGCCTTGACAGCAGGATAATCGTCTTGGAAAGTAACATTCAAATCATCGTACTCGGAACGTAGGCTGGCGTATTTGGTCTTTAAGTCGGCAACCACATCACTCTCCAAAACCTGCGGCAAATGGGAAGGGGCGTCCTTGGCGGCCTGCCTGTACACGGCTTTTTTCCCGATCAGATCAGTTTCGGCCACCGCCAGGGCCGAATTCAGTTCCTCAAGCTGACGATAGATGCTGTTCATCTTGGAATCCAGGGAGACGATACCGGCCTGCTTGGCAAACCGGTTCAACTCCTCTTCCGCGTTTTCCAGATTGATCTTCGCTCGATCGATTTGTTTCATGAGAAAATCTCGAGCCAGTTGAGAAGCCTCCAGCTTTTTTTCCATTCTCCATTGAACGAATTCTTCCGCAAATGTATTCACAACGTTCTGGGACAATTGCCGGTCCGGCGAGGTAAAAGAGATATTGATAAGCGTAGAGTTCCTGCTCGGTGAGGCTACCAGATTGTTGCCGACAAATCCGAGCAGTGCCTGCTGTTTCAGGGCTTCTTCCGCGACTAAGGGAATCTTATACTTCGTTTCCTTTCCTTTTGTGAGCAATGAGACGATAAAACCCTTAATCCTCGAGACCACACCCGGTTCACCGCTGCCATAAAGTGTCTCCATCACGACCGGATCCTCGCCCAACCGCAGTTTCTCAATGACCCGAAGGGCGAGGGCGTTGTTGCGCAACATTTCGACCTGGGTCTCGTAAAACTCCCGGGCTCCGAACTCTGCGCTGACGACCTTCTCAAATTTGGTCACCTTCTGGTCCCGGGATGTCACTTCAATGCATGTGGACGCCTTGTAAATTTTTTGGGATGCAAGAGTAAAAATCAGAGTGGAAATAAAGGTGAGGCCAAGGAACCCGATTATCAGCCACTTGCGGCGTATAATCACATTC
>JALHUC010000588.1 GCA_022865845.1 bacterium
CAGCAGGCGTTTGTCCTGTCCCACGGCCGTAACTTTTTTATCCTGAAGATAGTTGGATATGCGGAACAGGTCGTTCAGTATTACAATCTGGATGACTTTAAGGCCCATATCTGGGTTGCCCACCAGCGATACCCCACAAAGGGGAGGGTCTGGCACCCGGCCGGTGCTCATCCCTTTATCGGTCTTAACGAGGCCCTTGTACATAACGGAGATTTTGCCAATTATCACTCTGTGGCAGAGTATCTGGTCCAGCGAAATATCCATTCACTTTTTCTGACTGACACAGAGGTCTCTGTCCTCTTGTTTGACCTCTACAGCCGGACCTACGGCTATCCTTTAGAATATGTGATTGAGGCACTGGCCCCGACTATGGAGAGGGACTTCGATAAGTTGCCGCCCGAAAAGCAGAGGGTCTACCGGGCAATACAGGCCACACATATTCACGGCTCTCCGGACGGTCCCTGGTTCTTTATCATTGCGCGAAATGATACGAAAAACGACCAGCTTCAGCTCATCGGAATCACTGATACAGCCATGCTCAGACCCCAGGTCTTTGCCCTGCACGACGGGCAGGTCCAGGTGGGACTGATATGCTCTGAAAAGCAGGCCATTGATGCCACCTTGAAAAGCCTGTCTGAGGAAGATCCTCGAGTAGGAACAGTGGCCGACCGGTATTGGAATGCACGAGGTGGGAGTTATACGGACGGAGGGGCGTTTGTCTTTAACTTAAATAAAACAGACCACGGATCACTTGAGCGAAGATTGACCTGTGTTGATAAGTTCGGCCGCGAAATAGCCATCCCTGAAGGCCAGGTTCCCTATCTGCCTGGCCGGGTTTACTACATGATGGAAGATGAAGACAGGGAACGCTTTGATATATCCGGCTTTTTTGAATTGCAGCGTTCTGACTTTTTGTATGAGTACGTAAAGGATGGAATTAAACTCTGGGACTACGCAGATTTGATGGACTGTCTCAGGGAAATCAGGGCATGGGCACTTAAAGGAGATGCGCATTTTGAGGTCGCCCTGAAGGCATTGACTCAATTGATCGATCGCCGCTACCCAACTTATGACAAGAGGAGACGATCCGTCTTGCAGATGGTAAACAAGACTCTGGAGACTGTTTTTCGCGGTTTCCCGTCCCTTGAAAGGGAAGATGAGAAGGGTGCATACCGGCTGATTGACTGGGAAAACAGGCAGTTTTTCCGAGGGCCTTCTTACCATGAAAAAGTGTTAATCATTGATGCCTCTCTTTTTCCCCCTGAAGGCAACAGTTGTGACAGTCGTTTGATGGCCGAGGCCTTTTACAGGGGCTGGCGGCGATTTATCGTGTTTGGACTCAAGGGACAGCGATTCCATGGATGCGGCTTTGGTCCGGATACAGGTGGAATTCGTATTGATATTTACGGTAGTTCCGGTGACTATATAGGTTCCGGTATTGATGGGCTCAGCATGTATGTGCACGGTAACGGGCAGGATCAATTGGGCCAGATCATGAAATCCGGTAAGATGGTCATCTACGGCGATGCAGGTCAGACATTTATGTACGGCGCCAAAGGAGGAGAAGTGTATGTTATGGGCAATGCCGCGGGCCGTCCACTTATAAACGCAGTGGGCAGACCGCGTGTAGTTATAAATGGGACCTGTCTCGACTACCTGGGTGAATCCTTTATGGCGGGTGATCCTTTAAATGGAGGGGGCTTTGTGGTCCTGAATGGCGTGGAGTTCGACAGCGAGGGACGTGTAATCCCTCAGCCCAGCACTTACCCTGGATCCAATCTATTTTCCCTGGCATCAGGGGGGGCCATATATATACGGGATCCTTTCAAGTCAGTAGATGAGCAGCAACTGAACGGTGGA
>JALHUC010000589.1 GCA_022865845.1 bacterium
AGTCTAAAAATTGTAGATAAATTGAGACTGTAGCACGGAATTGGATCTTTTAAAAACCTGTGCCATAAACACAGGTTCAAGCATTTCAACTTCCAATACATATATCTTATTTCTTACAGAAATGCAAAAAAGGCAAACCCGGTGAAATGGATTTGCCCTATTGAAAAACGATATCACAGGTTCTGAATCCATTTTTCAGATTCAAGATATATTGCAGATATCGGTAATTCGCCGACAATCGAGTAGAGGGGGGCCTCACGGCCTCCCCCTCTCACACCACCGGGCATACGTGCTACGTACCACGGCGGTTTCTTTTAGTGTTGTAACGCCTTGTAGTGCTGGGAGCACTGAGTAAGTCCCTGTTGGTCGAACCATTTAATATCTTTAGGTTCGCAGGTCCTACTACCTGCTCCATCAATCTAAGCGTCAAGGCTCGTTGCTGCTCCATTGCCGTGAGCGCTTGCTGCACTCCGCTGCGGCCAGATTCGTTACCGTCTCCTCCAGCCAACACGGGGCGGACCTGTGCCCCTACTTGCTCAAACAAGCTAAGTTGGACAGGTCTCCTTGTCTGCCGCTCCACACCCATCGAAATGACCAGACTGCTCCTTGCACTAAAAGATTCAGCCCTTCGCTCCTCGTTGAAACTACTACGGCCTCTGCTGACTTCTCTGCACCCTTCCCGTTGCCTCTCAACACCGGTAGTCTGACCACCAGACAGGTACAGAGACCTTCCAGGGTAAGACGTGACTCTTTCCCCCGCAACCGCCGGATTTACCTGTGCTATGTCAGAGTGGTTATTGGGCGCCTCTGTCCAATGCCAGATTACCCCATAACACCGGCCTTATATCCGGTTCCTGTTCGTCGGCTCCGGGTTTTGCCTCCAACTTCCTTCAGACCCCGCCTCACGACGACGCCCTTGTCTTCAGCTAACGGTTCCGACCACTACGGCCCGTAGAGGACTCTCACCTCATAGATTCACGCCATGCCTGGCGCACATAAAAAAAGACAGGGCCATTTCTGACCCTGCCTATTTAAATTATCTTATTTATCATTTTGTTGTTCCTGGTTTTGTCTTCTACCGAGTCTTCTTATTCCTTACCGTCCTACTCGGTCGGCACGATGGGCTTGAGTTTGAAGGTGCCGTAGCGGTTCGAATCGTCGACCGGCTCCTGAGGGTACTGCTTCGCCAGTTCAGGGTCGTCCGTCGTCAGGGGGATAGTGGTGCTGGACAGGATGGAGGCACCACCGCTCTGCTCGTATGCCGGCGTGGGGTTGTAAAGGCGGGCCATAACCTGGAACGTGTTGCTGTCCGGGATGGGTAGCCAGTTGCTGCGGAGTGCTGGCGGCATATTCTGGAGGTAGAGGCGCAGGATGCTGTTTCCGTCGCCGTCCTTCTCGAAGGCCAGCTGGGTGCCTCGGAGCGCCGGCGGGGCGTCCGGCAACTGCTGCGAACCCAGGGAATGCACGGGGATGACGAGCCCCGTCATCAGGGCCTGGCCGACGATGGACGGATCCACGGTGATCGCCGCCATGCCGCTGTGATCGGGGGGGGGAGTCCAGGGGTCGCGACTCAGCTGGAAGATTCCGTCGCTCACGTTGATCACGAAGTACGGGCGCTCCGCTTCGATCCCGCCGCCGGACACCGCGAAGTAGATGGTGTCGTCCTCCTGGTAGTCGGGATTGGAGAAGTGCGTCGTGTCCACCACTGAGGTGGCGCCGTCGGGGTCGGGGAGCTGCGAGTAGGCCGTGTTGAGGACGGCCGCGGACGAGACCGCGGGAAGGTTCGTCTGCACACCGCTAGCGCTGTCGTCGGAGTAGACCGTCAGGCTCCAGAAGCCGCCCTCGCTCACGGGTGGCAGGCTGTCCGCATCGAAGGTGATGGTGTAGGCGCGGCCGCCCCTCAAGCGGGCGCCGTGGGCGTCGTGGGCCGTCATGGGGTAGGTGCCGTCCGGCGCCAGGCTGGCGATGCCGCCCTCGTAGGCTGCGATGGAGCGCACCGACCAGCCGCTCGGCGTGTTGGGATACTTGCCGATGTTGGAGGTGCCCATGACATGCCAGAAATACTGGTCAGGCGGCCCGATGGTGATGAAGTTCTGTCCTGCCTTGAGGATACAGTCCCCTATGACCATTCCGGCCTCCAGCAAGGCCCGCTGGCGGCAGTCTAGAAGCTCCGGGTGGAAGCCCTGGGCGTCGAGCCCGAGGGGCCAGAACGAGTCGAACAACGCCTGCTGCGCCTCGCCCACAGAGGCGCTGGGACTCATCAGGTAAGGCGGGAGCACCGCGTTGCTGAAAGCCGCCTCCATAGGGAGGGGACTGGCTTTCACGGCCATCCCTAGCCACGTGAAGAAGGTCATCGCGTCGGAGGGCGGCTCCTCGAATTCCAGGGCCACCGCCGGGTCCATGGGCCGGACCGGTTGCGGGTCCAGGAGCGGCGTCAGGTCGAAGGCGACATTGGCCTGGTAGCTGGCGCTGTCCGTGAGGGTGTGCGGCGAGCCAGGCTCCGCGTACGGGTTCACGGGGATCCGCACGATGAGCCAGGCGTGTTCCGTGTCCACCGGGAGCACGTGCTGCTGGTCGAACCCCTGGCTCAGGTAGCTGCTGGGGTCGGTGTAGGCTGGGTCCGACGGCCCGACGATCACGTACGAGTCGGCCGCTCCGCCCGGCTGTGTGCGGCTTCCCAGTGTGGCCTGGGAGTTGCCGTACGCGTCGTCGAGCTGGACCACGTAGTAGCCTTCCACGGCCGGCATCGTGAAGATGAGCGGTCCCAGCGAGAGGTCGAGGAAAGCGCTGCTGTAGAGCACGTCCATGTTGGGAGCGGACACCGGCGACGGGAGCTGCCAGTTGGCCACGTGCGTGGGATGGTAGAAGTGGTTCTGGGGCGCCTGGTTGTTGGTCTTCTGCTGCTCCAGCCTGTAGATGGTCATCGGTGCGTAGCCCCAGACGTAGGCCTTCACCGCAAGCTAGAGGAATGCCTTGTCGTCCTCGGTGAGGGCGACGTCCTGGGTGATGGACGTCGGGATGTCAAACCACTCCGCGTCTTCCGAGCGGAGCTGTTCTGCCAGCGCCTGCGGATCGAACGATGAGCAGAGGTCCGACGCGGCCCAGCGCTCGAGTACCTCGCAGGAGTGATTGGAGAGCAGGATGTCCAGAAACCGTAGGGCCGTCTCTTGCGATTCGCAATCAATGATCCAATCTGTCTTGTCCGCCTTGGAAGGGCAACCGTCCATGTGTTCTCTTAAATTCTTCAGCGTGTCGATTGCCTTATCGATTCTTCCTTGGAGGATATACCGCTCGTCGTTTATCAGCTGGCTGAGGATGGCTGTGCGGTGGCCCTTGCCCTTACTCTTGAAAGCGTCATCGGGCAGCCCTTTCACGATAACGGCCAGCACATCGGGGTCTACGCCGTCACGAATAGAGTCACCGTCGCTGTCGGGATTGTCGGGATCGGTGCCGACAATTGCTTCATCATCGTTCAACAGTCCGTCGTCATCCATGTCCATGCTCGCATTCTGTTGCTGCGGATCGTTCATGCCTCCGATGGATGAAGAGGGGAAGCCAAGCGCAACCACAAATCCAAGAATCAAAAGAATGCAGAAACAAAAAAAGTTAACAATATGGAAGCCGGGGAATGTGTTGCATCTCATGTAATATCTCCTCTTCTTTGTTAAAAAAGTTTAATGTTATCAATGTTTTTTTAGGGGAGGCTTGGTTCTGCCACCTCAAAGATGGTAGATTCTCACGGCCCCTTAACCAATGCACAACTTTTCATAGTTGACCTGCTTACAATCTGTAGGTGACACTTCTCATTGTTACGGCTTCCGTGTGAACTTGATTACCCGGTCCACGATGATCTCGTTAGTTGCCGGGCCTATTTGGGTCTCTGGTTCTAAGTAAG
>JALHUC010000590.1 GCA_022865845.1 bacterium
ATGCGCGCCAGGGATGCCTTCAGGACGACTCTTCTAGCCATCAGCTCTGGCTCCTCTGGTGATGCACAGGCACTGTTCAGAATCGTGTTCGATCACCTCCTGGACATGGGACTCCTGCGCAAGCATCCAGACAACTACACCAAGGCCTTCCTGGATTTCGAGTGGGTGTCGAGGAGGCAGATGCTCAGGACAATGAGGGAGTGGGCCAAGAATCATTCGTGCAACGCAAGTCTCCTCCGTAGCCTTGAAGAGAAGGAGGAGGAATTCGAGAGGCAATGCGAGCGAGTGATAGCCTGGCGAGAGGAGAACCTCAAGTCAAAGGACATTTCCCTGGCAACCTTCAGCAGTCATCCAAACATGGAAATACGCCTGTTCAATCCCCTTGCGGGGCGCGGCAAGGGAGGCATAGCGTTTCTGAGTGAATTCTCCAGGGTCAACCACCGCATGCACAACAAGTTGTTCGTGATGGACAACGCTGTTGCCGTCATCGGAGGGCGGAATATAGGCGATCGCTATTTCGGTGTCCATCCCAAAGCCAACGCCCGCGACCTGGACATGCTGGTGGTGGGACCCGCGGTGCAGGAACTCTCGGAAACCTTCGACCTGTTCTGGAACAGCCGGTGGGCCTACCCCGTGGTAACCCTTACGAAAGATATCCCTGCCTCGGGGGAGCTGGAGGGATTCAAGACCCAATTGACCGAACTGGTTTCGGCCAGCCTCCCATCCTTGCCCTACTCCGTGGATATCGACGCCCCCGCCATGTACAAAAGGATGGAGGAATCAAAGTCTGACTTAACGTGGGTTCCGATCGAGGTTCTCTATGACACTCCGGACAAGGTTCAAAGCTCCGAGGCGAGGATCTCAAACGCCACAATCGTGTTGGCAGATGAGATGAAAGAAGAACTCCTCATGGAGATGGCCTATTTCGTACCCGGGAAAAGAGGTGTTTTCAATATGAAGGAGTACGTTGAACGGGGGGTCAAGGTTAAGATCCTAACCAATTCCATGGCGTCCAACAACGTAACTACCGCCCACGCCGGCTACGCGAAATACCGCAAGTCACTTCTCGAGGCCGGCGTCGAACTGCACGAATACAGGCCCGATGCCGCTGACCGGAAGGACTGGGCGCCGGTGGCGGAAGAGGCTGACACGCAACTGCACAGCAAGACCTTCGTCATCGACAGGAAGATCGTTTTTGTCGGGACCTACAACCTTGATCCCAGGTCGAAGGTGCTCAACACGGAAATGGGTCTCCTCATCCGTGATCCCGGGTTCGCCGGACAGGTGGCTGACTTTATTGAAGGGGGCATGGGCCCTGCAAACAGCTACCGGGTGATACTTGACGAAAACGACCCTGAAAAGCTGTTGTGGATCACCATGGATGGACAGAAGGAAAAGAAGTACCGGTACGATCCAAAAGCCGGCTTTTGGAAATATCTAATGACGCCATTCATCCAGCTATTTCCCATTGAGGGGCAGTTGTAAAACCTGGTGATCAGTAATCGGTGATCGGTAATCGGTAAAACCGAGCCCGCCTGCCCTGCCTGCCCTGAGTCCCGCTGTTGGCGGGATCGAAGGGAGCAAGTGAAACGCGTCGAAGGGAGCCCGCACCCGTATTTTTCAAATTCCGGTGCCGGGGGCCGGGGGCCGGCAAGATCTCTGAATCCCCGAAACCTGATCCCCGAAACCCTTATTTTGGAAAGGATTTACATGATCTAAAGGATCGGGCTCAGACTCTGTAACTCAAAAGAAAGCCGGTAGCAATTTCGTAATAAATCGTTTTTAAAAATCGAGACGGATGGCTGCCATGGGTCCCATCACCTGCATGTCGATGCCCGTCTGTCCGCCGGCGGTCTCGAACTTGATCCCCATCATACGATATCCCACCTGGACCCACTTTTCCTCGCCCAGCCTGTAATCCGCCCCACCGCCCAGGTTCCAGGTCAGATCGGAAGCGGAACCGATCCCGAACCCTCCTGCATCCATGCGCAGACCCAGGATCCATTTTCGAGAGGGCCTGTAGAGCACCCGTCCTCCGGCGAAAGGTTCCACCCAGTTGTTGGATGCGGCGGCGTCGGCCCCGGGATCGATCTCAATCTCAAGGTCAGCTCTGGTGTGGCGAACTCCACCTTCCAGGTCAAGCACCCACCCGGTGGTGGACGGATCGTGCATCAACTCTCCTCCGGTGGTTTTGTCCGCCAGTCTCCAGAGCAGGCTGAACCCGGTCATGGATGTGTCAAGGATCGTATTCAGTTCCGTCCCACCGATCCGGGACTGATCCTCCAACGCGATAACGAGAAGTTCGAAGGCAAGACCCCACTTCCCGTTCCACTTTTCCCCCTTGAGCATCCCCCCGAAGTTGGAGGTCTCGAGGGATTCTCTCGTATCCACGCTGTGGGTCCGGGTCTGACCGGCAACGGTCACGTCACCCTCGGTGGTAGGTTTCCAGTAATAGGTGGTAAGGAAGAAGTTGCCCCCGGACCCTGCGGCTATGGTGTTTCTGTGTGAGAATACGAGCACGATCACCGGGGCTAGAAAAAATATCAATAACTTACATCTGAAGTACGAACCTTTCACCTTCGGAGTGTCCTCTCTGCCAAAAGAGAAAACGGGGTGATCCATCGAATGCCTTTACAATCTTGCCGTGATATAAAGCTGCATACCGTCGTATCCCCACGAAAAATCAGCGGCTCTCCCGTTGTCGGTGTAAGTCAGGTCCAGATCAAACCGGTTGACCCCAAAACCCACGCCGACGTTGTTCATGAAAAAGTATTCCAGGGTTCCCCTGAGATCGGTGAGGCTGCCGTCATAAGTGTCTATCTTCATATTGAAAATCATGCCCCTGAAAGACGCGATCCATCTGGGAGATATGGCATAGTCGACATCGACTCCAAAAAGGGGCAAGGGCGCCGCAATACTGGTTGAAGAGGTTTCAAGAACACCGCCGCCAGTTGTTCCTATGATCTGGTTC
>JALHUC010000591.1 GCA_022865845.1 bacterium
GACTGGGAATGGAACTCGAGAACACCAAATACCCTTTCAACCACCATCATTCCAGGCTGCACGTTGGCTGATTTCAGAGCGGCGTCAGCAACATCGTTGATCATGACCCCTGGAGAGATCTCCACCAGGATCGCAGCCATCCCCGGAATGGGCATATAACCCCGGGCGTTGGTCCCGATATAGGCGGCGAACTGGGGCTGTAATCGATCCAGATATACGTATGAACGCAATTCTGTTGTCACTTTACCCTCCTTGCCAAACTGTCGTCCGGTTATTCACATTCCCCGTTCGGGTAACTTTTTTTCCATCTGATACTGATGGCGAAACTTCAGATGGACTATTTTTCCCGGGTCTTTTTCCTTGCAGCGCCACTTTTGCTGCCTGAAGCTTTGCGGCCCTTTTTCCCGGGGCTGTTTTTTTCTCTGGCAGACGTCTTTTGGGGTGCAGACGTCTGAGCCTCATCGTTATCGCCGCTTTTTTCAGCTGTTCCCGCTTCTTTTTCACCAGGTGCCGCCGATGCCTTTTCAGGAACGGTCTTGACCTCTGTGGAAGCTGGAGCTGTTGTTTCCATGACAGCGGCCGCGGCAGCATCCAGTCCGGGAGAAGCCAGTTGTTCCTCGGGCTCCCCGACTGGCTGATCTGAGTTTGCCGCAGAGGGCTTCTTCTCTCACCGCACCTTTTCGGGTTCCTGTGGAGCGGGGGGGCCTAACAGCTGCATAGAGATCTGATCGTCCGGCCTGGGGATCACGTGACTGACAATGACAGTACCGACCTTTTCAGCCGCAGCGGTTCCCGCGGCGACTGCGGCCTGGACTGCACCGACATCACCAAGGAATTTTACCGTAACGAGTCCCGCCAGAGTTATTTCGTATCCGACGAAATCCACATCGGCTGATTTCGTGGCTGCATCCGCCGCCTCAATGGCAGCTGTATATCCCATGGTTTCGATGAGACCAAGACTTATTTTTTTCATTGGATGCCTCTACCTTTCCTGAACTATTATTGCTACCGCTTCTCTGACCAGCTGTTCCAGCTGCTCCTGGGAAAGCTTAATGGGGCTGTAAGCATCTGCCTTCCCATCGGAGTCAGTGGCATTGATCATGGGGTTACCTTTCACCAGGCGAGCTGCGTTAGCCCCCAGGTTTCGCAAAGGTGAAGCCGCCAGCACTCCAGGTCCAAGAATAAAGAGCGGTTTTTCTTCCGGCAGATCCCTATGGTGCAAAACCACAACACCTTGACTGTCATCCACGCCGATCCCGACGCTTAAGGGAGAATTATCAGCCGCCTTCTTGGCTATTCTTGCTGCAGGCCCCTGTCCTGCTTCAAAGACTTCTGCCGGAACCCCTTCTTCTTCCAGACCCAGGAGAATGGATTCCACTGTGCTCGAACCCGATGGTCCGGTACCGTGGATATGGACAGCAGGATTGTCTTCAGGCCGTGCGTATTTTGGATTCATAGCCTGCCTTCTCAGTGCACACTGTTCACGTGAGCCAGGACCAAACCAGTGGCAACGGCGTTTCGCGGACCCTCAACACCTCTGATATTGGCCCGGCCTGTCACAACTCCATATTCCACCAGGACATCGGAGATCATCCTCGGGATCTCGAAATCAAGCGCAGACCCTCCAACAAGGGCCACGAAGCTGATAAGCCTTATGTTACCTGCCGGCGCGATCCTTTCCAGAGCACGAAGCGAGTTCCGAACGAAGACCTTCCTTTTGGCATTCTGCCGAATCTGAACGATCTTCGATAAAGGTTCCTTTATGTCCAGAGGAACCGGCCCTTCGCCGGCAAGAACCACGACCCTCCCGAACAACCTGGGCTCGAGGGGCTCATTAAAGAACTGAACCGAACCATCCTCATGCCGCATATGGAAAAGAGTCTCCACCTTGGCCAGAGGGTTGACCTTGATCTTTTCAGCCAGGTCCCGGTCGTCCAGGCCAAGCTCGGTGTCGATAAGCAGGGTGACCATATCCCCCGCACCGGCCAGATGGATGCTGGTTATATGACCGGCCTCGTTGATCATGGAAGCGTCCGTCGACCCTCCTCCCAGATCCAGGATGGCCATAGGCGGTTTGAGGCCCGGCGTGGTCAGCGCACCGCGAATGGCCATCTCGGCCTCCACACCGCCAATGCTGGAAGGGATCGAGATCTCCTCCTCCAGTTTCCTTGCAAGACGCTGCATGGGAAGCTTATGGGTTCTCACCATCGCCGCCAGGCCTACTGCGTTTCCCATGGAGTACTCGCCCGCCAGGCTTCCCAGAACCCTCTGGGGCTTCAGTGTGTCAACCGCCAGGATGTCCTGAACCTGAATGGCACTCACAGGCTGGTCCGTCAGATCAGCCATGACTGTCCGGATATGTTCGAACATCCCTCCCACATGCGTTCCCGCCTCTGCCTGTATCTCCACCAGCGGAGAAACGAGAGCAACCTTCTGCATAATGGCTTCAGCTCCCTCCTCCACCTTCACGGACTCTTTGCGAACCTCTCCCAGGAGTACAATGCTCCCGGCCGGGATCCGCCGCTCTTCAATCTCACCCCTGGGTGTTTTTATGACCACGGCACTGCGTGTTCCCATAAGAGCCCTGGCTATCGGGACCACCTGCTTGGTCTCCTCCGGAGTCAGATCAAACAGAGTCGCGATATCGTAGGGGTTGGACAGTTTCTCTATCGCTTTGCCCTGGCCGGCGACCTCAACAGCCGCAGGCATGCCCAAGGGAACCCTGTCTATGTGGCTGACCTCGTCCACAATGGGAACAGATCTGTGCAACCTGTTAGTGATGAGCACCGCGTCGTCTTTTTTGACGATGGCACCCGACACTATCAGGCCCCTCGAAACGCCGCGAGTCAACCGTTCAGCCACTTCCTTGAAGTCAAACTGGTCGGATATGACAACGATCCAGGGTCCGGGCAATTGGGTCGATTCAAGTTGATCCAGAGTAATTGTCGTCCCCACACCCAACCCGAGCCCTCCAGGTGTCCCGGGATTGTGACCGATCATGGCAGACTCTGTTATCACGGTTTCAGTGATCGTCTCCATGGCAACATCACCGATGACCGGAGTCGCCTCATTGAGAAGGATCAAGCTGAGATCCTTCCGCTCGAGGCCCACGGCTGCAAGGCCCTTGTCCAGAGCATCAATGACTCCCAGAGCATTGCGTATGGTTCCCTTGATCCCCATGGTCCTTACCAGGGAACTGGAAAGTATGTCCGGCTTGCCCGCCGTGTCCACCCTGGCTATGGCAACCTCAGTCGTGTTGTTTCCGACGTCCACCCCGGCGATGTATGTCATTCCCGGAAAACTCCGCCTATTTCCTCAAGCGGTCCCGCCCCTCGTAGACCTCCGCCGCTTCTCGAACCAGCGCGGCGCAGACACTGGCTTCGTATTTGGATTCCAACTCCCCGGCAAGGTCCAGAAGCTCCTGTTTGGTGGACCGATAAGGTCTCAGAGCGTTGTATATTTCCAGAACTCGCTCATCCGGGATCCTGGTCAGTTCCGCCGCTCTGCGCAGGTTGGCCGCCAATCTTGGACGTCCAGCGCTTTCAGCGATCTGAGCCTGGTACTCCAGGGTTTCAGGTTTGATCTTAATGTCATCGAAGGTCAGATTCCCATCTACGACCTTGTCGAGAGTGATGTCTTCGAGTTTAAGGCCACTTGCGGACTGGACCAGATCCGGCCGCTTGTTGGCCAGGGGATAGTCCTTCCTTGCATCAAGCCCGCCTTTCGGGCTGGCGGAACCGCCACTGCTGTCGCCGGGACCGCCCTGCATTGTGGCCATGACCTGTTTGACCACATCAGCTATCCGATCGGGGGAGATGGCCAGGCCCTTTGCCTTGATCATGTCTTCCACCTTTTTGGACATATGTTCGTCAGCCATAACTTCCTTTCCTTTTTTCCGGATCATTCAGCTATCCGCCGAAAATTCCCGTTCGGATCAGAATCTATCTGGAGATCTCCATTGTCTTTTTTCCCTGATCCACCGACTGGACTTCCTTATTGTGCAGCAGAGCCGCCAGCCCCTGGTAGCGAGGCCTGGCCATGGGATCGTTTCGAACAGGCACCGGACTGGGGCTTTCACCCTTTGCATATTTGGCAGCGTTGCGCCCGATGGATCGGAACGTCTCCAGGTCCACTAATGGGGACTGCGAAAAAAGCTCAAGGTTCTGAAGCGGAGCCAGGTTTTTCTGGTGTATCACTGTGGTGCCTCGGGAGAGAATACCAATTCCGATCCCGGAACCGCTGAGTTTCGCTACTTCATGAGCTATGAACCCCACATCAGCGGTCCTGTAAACTTTAACCAGTCTGGGGTGAAGGCCTTCCTCCTCTATCCCCGCCTTTAACTCCCTCAGCACTTCCCTGTGGGGGATCCCTATGATCGTTTTGGTCATCATGTTGCCGAAAGCCGGGGAAACACCAATAACAACCTCGTTCCGATCGGTTCCCGGCTTCGCTTCTTCAGTTTCAGTCATATCCACTGGGGGAACATCCTCATCAGGGTTCAGCCCGATGCCCTCTGTTACGTGCATCTGGTCGAGAACCTCAATGATTATCTGTTTCACCATCTCTTCAGAAATATTCATCACGCAAATCCTCCGCTATGGTAGCGCTATACGTCCTCGGGACTAATGGCCTGGGGGATATTTTTGAGCATCTCCCATCTTTCACCTTCCAAGCGATACCCTGTTCCCGGCCCTTGATAATCGTTAGGATCATTCACAGCACTCAGAACAACAAAATCATCATCAAATATGGCGGAGGTCTGGAGGTAATCCCCGGAAACCTTCTGCTTAAGCATGTTCAGGACTGCGCCCGCAACATCGCTGAAGCCATGTTTGGCAAGGGCGCGTACTACATCCAGGCCGTTCCCTCCCCGTTTCATGAATTCATCGATGGCACGCAGATCCTCCGGTACATTTCGATCAGGGACATCTTTGCTGCCATGGGCATACGTCACCGCTTCCACTTCTTCGTCGGTGATGGGCGGCAACCTCAATTCCTCAAAAACTTCCTGCAGAGCCCTGGCCGCCTTATTTCGTACGGCAATAACATCTTCCTCAGAAACCGGACGCAGACCACCGTCTATCTGGAAATCCCTCTGAAGAACCAGGTAGTCGTCGTAATCGTCCGTATCGTGAGTGGATCCGGCAAACATGTTGTCGTAGTTGGGGACAGCGCTGAAACCGGAGAAGATGAAATCGGTTCCCGGCAGAAATTGCATCAGCATACGCGCTGTGTTGCGGATCGGCGAGTGAGTGAAGGTCTGATCGTTGCCGGAGGCCACTTCCATGTCCATCAGGACGGTCGCAACGTTCTCAGCAAGAACAGCGCGGATCCCGGAAGGTACTGCTCCCGGAACCCCTATACAGCTGATCGAACCGTTCTGAAGGCCTTGCACACCCGCTCCCTTGGTGAGCATCACGCAGCGGATTTCGAGATAGAGCATGGATTTGCGTTCCGCGTAACCCATCTGCACCTCTGAACCCGTCCCGGAGGTGAACCTCATCTTCACTCCCCTCGAGGCGTAAGCCGATGCCAGGAAAGCCTTCGACCAGGGTGTATCGTCTCCGTCAACGAAAACCTGCTCGGTGCCGTAAACGGAAACCGTTTCCGCGTAGGCGGTCAGCCCCCGCATCCCCATGGTGAGCTCCAAAGCCTCTTCCACGGCGCACTGCGTCAGCACTCCGGGACGACCTATCTGGGAACCTACCAGGATGGAGAGTGCATTCATGGGTGCATAGCGTCCCACACCCACAGGTGTTTCCAACTCAGTGAATCCGCGGAATGCCCCTTCTGCCGCATCAGCTGCCAGAAGGGCGGGAGTGTCTTTGAGGTTGGTGACATGGGCCTGGATGGACGGTGTTCGTCTCGCCCGGAGCTTTTGCATGGCCATCATGAGCTCGACCATGTTCATCCTTTTGAGAACATCGACAATCTTGGCCGGGGTCATTCCGACGGACATCTGAACGATCCTGGATCTCGGCACATTGATGTCCACCAGCATTCGGGCGTACTCTACCGAATCGATGGCCATCGCTTCAGCAGCCACTTTCGTGTCTATGCAGTGGTCTGCGATCCAGGTATCGATCATGTCGAATTCCTGGCGGGGCTTCCCGTCCAGTTCCACTACTTTCCCGTTCTCAATCTTGATCCCAGGTTTAGGGTCGTAGGGACTGTCCATCGCGACCAGACCCACTTCCACCCATTCTTTAATAAAGCCGTCCTTATTAACCGGACGCTCGGACAATACCTGGAAGCGTTTTTGTCTTTTGCTCATTTGTCGCTCCCCTTTTTTTCCCTGCTCCCTATCAGATCAGATGTAAGGTTCGGTCACAGATTTCGGTACATCACCCCATGCGCCCAACAATTTGATACCAACCTCGCGGGCGGAGATCACTGCCTGGCGTACCGCGCCGGAATCGCCGCTGACCCAGATCATGACCTCGTTACTGAAGCTGGTGCCTTTGGTGGGTGAAGCGTACCCCACGACCTCCACATTGGCGGCTTTAACAGCCGTATCGATCATAAGCACCCCGATAACCGCCGGGGCTCCGAGGATCAAGCCGAATGCTTTTCCTTCGGGGGCATTGAATACTTTATGCAGCCCCCTGCTGGCCCTGGCCGTGTACTGAAGCTCCAGATGTCCCTGATCGTTGGCATAAACGTCACCGAAATATTTGGGCAGTGTCTCAAGGGTGACCTCGACAGCGCGCCGGGCATCCGATACATCTTCGGCAGCAAAAATGATGAGGTTTCCATGACCCGCTCCGCCTTTCGTATCCCTGGGCATTTCAATGGATACAATTTCCGTATTGGTAGCCTTTACCGCATCGTCGGCAGCCATGATGTGGGGACCGGCGCCGACACGACCACCGATAACTCCGATGGACCGATATTTTTGATCTATTCCCATCAGATCGTGAATGATGGGATCCAGGTTCGCGATCACGATGCCCTGGGTGTCCCCCAGGCCGACCCCAACGAACTCAGTCACCTGGACCAGGTCCTCCGAAGGCACCGGATTTTGGGAACGCTTTTCAGGCGCGCCTCCTTTACCGGACTGGGCGGAGCCAACCCTGCTCATAACTTCTGCCAGTATTTTGTTAATTAATTCCTGTTGCATCGGTTATTTCCTCCTGGTTATGTGCCGATGTCATTTGCGATCCAGGATGATTTCTAAATGGACTTCATCATCTCGGGGAGGATCTTCTCCACATCCTGATGAGGCCTCGGAATGACGTGAACGGACACAACTTCTCCTACCTTCTGAGCGGCAGCCGCACCAGCGTCTGTCGCAGCCTTGACGGCCCCGACATCACCGCGGACCATGGTGGTCACCAGCCCGGCCCCGATCTTGACATAGCCTACCAGCACCACATTAGCAGCCTTGACCATAGCATCCGCCGCTTCAATGTTGGCAACCAGACCCTTTGTTTCGATCATTCCCAATGCTTCCATTCCCATGAGACTTTCTCCTATCACCCTGCCGGGTTACGGAAACAACGGCTTCGGGGGTCGCTCCAACAGCGGCCCCCGAAGCCGTCACGATGTTTATTGAAAGACTAGGCCGAAGCTTCCTCTTTTTTCTTTGCGAAAAGATCCGGCAGCTTCGCGGAAAGGAGCCCGGCAAAGTTGCCGATGGTCATGCAGACGAGGGTGCTCAAAAGGGTGACCCAGATATCTCCGTCGTGGGCTCCCAGATTCCCGAAATAAACAGCCGCTCCTACAAACTGCCCGGGAATGGCGACCAAAAGGGGAATGTTCCCTTCTATCGTCATGACGAAGCAGTAGACCCCGATGATCGCGGAAAGGGCCAGAAGGTTCCCTCCGCCCACCTTTGTCCACAGAAAGAAGAAGATCGCCCCCTGCGTCATTCCGGCGATATTGGCCGCGAGGGATTTCTTGAGGCCTTCGGTATTCCCCCCGGCGTAATAGAAGCTGGCCCATCCAGCGTAACCGACCCAGGCAATGAGCCACCCCTGCATGACTGTTATCTGGAACCAGAGTCCGCACAGAACACCAATACTTATTGAAACCGGTAGTAATGCCATTTTCAATTCTCCTTTTTAAATTCTCTACCGAGAGCGTCCGCGGTCCAGATGGCGCTTTCGACCATATCTGCCGTCACGGGGAACCAGGTCGCATGAATAGTTTCACCCTCAGCTGTCGTCGCCTCAGCCGCCCTCCTGATATCTTCGGGTGTGGGGTTCTTAAGTCCTATTTCCTCGAGAGTAATGGGCAGGCCGACGCTTTTACAGAATTTGAAAACTTCTTTGATATTTTTTGAAGGTCTACCTTCGAGGACCAACTGGGTAAGGGTACCGAAGGACACTTTCTGGCCGTGGTGTTTGTCGTGGGATCCCTCGAGTACGGTTAATCCGTTATGGACAGAGTGAGATCCGGCCAGACCACCGCTTTCAAAACCAATTCCACTCAGAAGCGTATTGGCCTCTACAATAGCTTCGACAGCCGGCGTTACGGAGTTCCTCTCCACCGCCAGTTTGGCCTGAAGACCAAACTCCAGAAGGGTATCGTAGCAGAGCCTCGCTAATGCCAACGCGGCAAGGGTGGGTGGTGTGCCGCCTGTAAGGACATTCGGCTTGCAGCTCCTGGCACACGTATCGGCCTCCCAGAATGTGGCCAGAGCATCGCCCATTCCCGCAATGAGAAACTCCACGGGGGCCTGCGCAACAACCGCGGTGTCAACGAGAACGCATTCAGGACTTTTCGGGAGGACCAAGTAGCTTTCGAACACATGGTTGTCAGTGTAAATGACCGAAAGAGCTGAACAGGGAGCATCCGTGGATGCAATAGTGGGAACGACAATGACCGGAACTTTCATCGCGTGGGCCACAGCTTTCCCCGTGTCTATCACCTTGCCCCCACCGGCCGCGATCACCAGGTCCGCTCCGTAGGCCTTCCCCACACCAACCAGTCTTTGAATCTCTTTGTTACAGCACTCGCCGTTAAAACTTTCTCGTTTACAATCAATGCCTTTCTCTTTCAGGCTGGACTCGATGGCCGCGCCGCAAGATGAAAGGGCCGACCGTCCACCTGTCAAGAGAGCCTTCGTTCCAAAATTACTCGCGTGGGTTCCGATTTCCTTTATGGCTCCGGCACCCTGGATATACCTGGATGGTGCCAACAGTAGTCTTCCCATGCCTTACCTCCTCCCCCCCCTTAAGAAATAGTTTTTTTGCCGGCACTAGACCGCAAATCCGGCACTAGACCGTAAATCCTGGGTTAAAGGTAATAAGCCCTGAAACCATACAGCAGCTTCTGTCTAAACCTTCCAACCACCTCCTCGCATAATGGAATATGTTCAGTGTCGACAATCCGGACGGCAGACTCGGATGAATACGATAAAGCCTCTGCTCATCCAGGTAATTACGGCATCTACGCTATCTTATTGATAGGGAAGCGCACCGCTCGTTTAAAAAATTGCCAACATCAGGATCTCAGGCTTTTGCGAATCCCTTGTTCACAACCGGTAAGGGTGCATAACGCGGGCACACTTCCGGTCTTCTTCATATAATAGATCGAATTGGAACAAGCTGCAATTCCTCAAGGTGGGGACTTTTATCACCCTATCGGGTGCTTTTCGGGTGATATTGGTAGTGTGTGGAGAAAATCGTTTCCCTTTACAGGATTTTCAGGATGCAGGGAGTCGCATGACAGGGTTATTCTCGAACTGTGCTGAAAATTCTTACGGGATACTACTACCCGATACGGACAGAGAAGGGGAGTGATGCTGTTTACTGTTCAGCATATAGAAAGAGGTGATACTCGAACCCTCGTGGAGGGCCCTGGCAATTTGGGCAAGTTCTCTGGATCCAATGCTTTTAAGGATGTAGGCGTCTGCGCCAGCAACAACCGCCCTGGTGATGCTGTTTTCATCGTCATAAGACGACAGAACCATCACTTTGATCTGTGGAAAGTTCTTTTTAAGTGTCTTAATTGTATTGAGGCAGGAAAAACCTTTTCCGTTCAGGTCGATCAGGCAGACGTCCGGCGGGTTGGACATCATCTGGTCGACGGAATTCATGCAGTCCCAAGAATCGCCCACAAAAATCACATCTTCCTCACAATCAAGGCTGTACTTCAGTGCTGCTCTGTATAGCGGATCCTGGTCAGCAAAAAATATTTTCATTACAATCTCCGTTGTGTTTGGCAATAACCGTTTCTGGTATCTTAAATAAACAACAAATGCAATTACAAAAAAGGCATCCTGCTGCTCATGCCCTGGTTTTCCTCTCATGGGAAACCCTCATCGCCTCGATCCGGTTCCTGACATGGATCTTCCGGTAAATGTTCTTAACATGGGTTTTAACCGTATCCTGGCTGATGTATAAGTTGCGCGCAATGTCCTTATTGCACTTACCTTTCACAACAAGGTTGAAAACTTCGTTCTCCCTTCTGGTTAATTGATCTAAGGGACCTTTAGAAGATTCATTCTCTCCATCACACTGGATTGTCAAATTGGCCAAATATGGAGAAATTATCTCTTCCCCACGGTAAAAAGCTCTGCTGATTTCGGCAAGGGCATCCAAACCGATGCTTTTGAGCAAATAACCGTTCGCCCCTGCTTTCATGGCATTCCTGACGTAATTTTCGTCCTTAAAGGTTGAAAGAGCGAAGATAATCATTTCCGAAGATGTCTTTCTTATGATCCTGATTACCTCGATGCCCGAAAGACCTGGCATATCGATGTCGATAAGGCAAACGTCAGGGCATTGGGCCTTTACCTTGTCCACGGCTGTAAACCCGTCCGCAGCCTCCCCAACATAATCGAATCCCTTTTCCGCGGTGAACGAAAGCCTTAAGCCGGCTCGCAACAGCGGGTGGTCATCGGCCACAAATACCTTGATCAGTTCCTGGACCTCGCTACAAATCATCAGCCTGTCCTCCAGACCGCAACTCGAACCACCTCTGTGGTCAATAGTCACTGAAAGTATCTGGCAAATGTTGGACTCGGTTGTTCTCCCCAGAAGCTTGATGAAACCGCATCCTCCACACCTGACCCGAGGAAAGGGTGGTCACTACTCGGATCCAACTGTCAACGCAGGTGATACTATAACACTGCAGGCAGAACAAAGGAAAATATGCACCCCTCATTCTTCCTGGAATTACTATATAATGCCGGGGATTTTAACCAGATGCAGCCGTCATGAGCTTCCACCATTTGTTTGCAGACCGCAAGGCCTATGCCCATGTTCCTTCTCTCCGGCCTCTCCGGCATATTCATGGTTTTAACGGTGAAAAATTTGTCGAAAATATGGTTCTGGTACTTTTCCGAAACACCCACGCCGCTGTCGATGATCTCATTAAGAATGTAATATCTCCCATCCACCAGAACCTCTTTGAAATAGGATGGAACGCCATTTTCCACACTTTTGAGTTCGGAACCGGAGACCATGGTGGAAAACACCTCAATCACGCTCCCTTCGGGACTGTATCTGATAGCGTTTTCAATGAGATTGACGAAAACGCGTGTTAATCTCACGCTGTCTCCAGTCAACTTCAGCGGTTTTGGCGGTGCCCGATGGCGAATGGTGATCCCCTTGTCGTCAGAATAGAACTTCAGCTGCTGAATGCTATTGTTAACAACTTCCGTGATGTCAAAAATGGTCTTGAAAAGGCCGATCTGCCCGCTTTCGCCTCGGTAGTTATCCAGCAGGTCGTTGGCAAGGCCATAGATCTGGTTCGTGGTACCGATGGCCATGGTTAGGATCTCTTGTTGTCGTTCGTCAAAAGCAAGATCGGAAACAGCCAGGAGTTGAAGTGCTTTTTGAACTGAAAGGACAGGGTTCCTCATATCGTGAGTCACCATGGCAACCAGTTCTTCTTTCATTCGTTGGACATTTTTCTCTTCCGAAATGTCACGAATTACCGCAACATATCCCTTGTTTCCCTCCTTTTCAGGATCGACAATGGCAGAGAGAGAAAAATGGACAGGGAATTCGGTCTGGTCCGACCTCTTCGCCAGCAACTCCCCCAGCCAGCTCTTCTCCTGACAGTGGTGTAAGGCCTTGCCCAGGTAAGTATCCACGGATTTCTGACCCGCCAGCAGGGACAGAACGGACCTGCCGATCAACTGCTTGGTATCCAGCTGAAAAATATGCTCGCTGGCATTGTTAACCGTGGTGATGTTGTGCTCGTCGTCTATGGAAATAATACTGTCTGATACACTGTTTATGAGAAGATTGAGGTATTCCTGAGAGCTTTGGAAGAGCCGGTACTTTCCAAGCACCAACTCGCTTACCGTCTTCGTGATAAGAGCCATCAGGTTAACGACATCCAACAGACGGGAGCGGCTCATTATCGGGATCTGCGCCATCGCTTCCACATATCCTGAAACGTCAGAGATCCCTATGGAAAGGGCTCTCGCATGGGCCTCCTCCTCTTCCATGGGTTCTTCCAGCACCTGCCCGCACAGAACGGTTGCAAGGTGGTACCCTTCAACAATGACGGGTGCGGCACAGTCGATCAACCCGGCGTTGAGACAAGTGTAAATGACCGGCTCCCTTTTCCGGGCCGATTCCTCCCCACCGTATCGATCACTCTCATGGCAATTCCTTCTGCCTTCCTCGGTGGCTCTGCAATACTTTTCGCA
>JALHUC010000069.1 GCA_022865845.1 bacterium
TTACATCGACCTTTATCAGATCCACGGGTTTGACGCGCTCACCCCCATGGAAGAAACCCTGCGGGCTTTAGACGACCTGGTCCACTCCGGGAAGGTCCGGTACATCGGCTGTTCCAACCTGGCAGCCTGGCAATTGATGAAATCCCTCTGGATCTCCGACAAATATAATCTGCACCGTTTTGAGAGTCTCCAGGCTTATTACACCATTGCCAGCCGGGATCTCGAGCGGGAACTCGTACCGCTCCTGGAAGACCAGAACCTGGGTCTGATGGTCTGGAGCCCCCTGGCAGGAGGACTTTTAACCGGGAAATTCGACCGGGAAGGCAAGGGTCCCGGCAATGCCCGCCGCGCTAATTTTGATTTTCCGCTGGTGGATAAGGAGCGGGCCTTTGACCTTGTGGACGTGATGCGGGAAATAGCAAACGATAAGAACCTAACCGTGGCACAGGTGGCCCTGAGCTGGCTGCTGCACCAGCCCGTCGTCACCACGGTGATCATCGGGGCCAAAACTCCCGAGCAGCTGACCGACAACCTCGCCGCACCGGATGTTCAGCTGTCTTCCGAGGATCTGGCCCGCTTAAAGGAAACCAGCGAACTGCCTCCAGAGTATCCCGGCTGGATGATCAAGCGGCAATCCAGGCACCGCTTCCCGGAAACACCGGAAGACGAGTGATAAGCTAAAGTGTCCCTGGGGTCGGATGTTGCCGGGATGTTGCTCAAAAGTTCGAAAGGAGAGCTTGTCCCGCCGACTTGTCCGTTGAAGCCCGGAGGGCGAAGTCGGAAACAGATCGAAAGGCGTTTGCGAAGGAGGAAACTGACCCCACGACCCCCTTGATTTCGATGGGCGACTGGTGGGGCCAAGGCTGACACCCAAAACAGTGAAATCAAGGGCGCAACGAGAGATCTGGTATCAGGAATAAAAAGCAGGAGACAGACCCTGCTAAAAAAATCCTTTGTACCTTTACATGGTGCCACTTGGGGGGCGACCCTAATCCCAGCGCTATTTGATCAGAACCATGCCCGGCTAAGGTATGGCCTTGACTGTATAATAGGTTCCATTTTTTAGCCTGAACGTCCACTGATTATAACCTGCCGGCACAAGGTCACTGCCTATGCTCGCTGGTAGAGCCACCCTGGCCTTTTCAACTATCTTCCCATCGATCCATTCCAGGAGCAGTAACTGATTGTGTTGTTGGGAGGGCGCAAGGATGAGGTCCTTGAGTTCACCTTTTACGACTCTACCCATTCCCAGGGCTGTGCTTCCGATGGAATGGGTACTGACTCCACGCATTTGGGCATAGCTGGTCAGGTTGGGCGGTGTGTAGGAGAAGAGTTTGAGTACCCCGCCTATGTGTGGAGTGGATACAAGGGCAAGGTCTATCACTGAGTCGCCGTTGAAATCTCCAGCGCCTATGGGGTTGAGCCAGCGGTATGCATGCCCTATGAACGGTGTTGCTGCGATTTTCTCCACCCCACCTTTACTCAGTCCGTAAACAGCGAGGGAGGCGCCGAGCTTGCTGTCACTCTCGACTACCACAATTTTATCCGGCACAGCCTCGTCGGCCATAACCTCATCTGGGCCCTTTGCGTCGAGGTTGACAAGGCGCGGCTCCAGATCTTCAAAAACCCTCGATTCGGGGAGTTCGTATCTCAGTTCTTTGCCGTCATCAAGAACAAGTGTCAGGCTTGCCGCCTCAACCTCATCCCCAAGGACCCGGTGGGCATAACGCCTGGTGGGTGAGCTTAGGTATGCTTTGGCAATGACTCCCCCTCCATGGGCTACCCTTGAGTGCGGAATTTGCCCGTTCAGGAGGGGTGTGGTTGGTGAAGCTTCAGGCACGGGGACGATTGACAGCTCAAGCCTCGATCCGTAACAGGGGAGCGCAATTAAGAAGAGTGTTATGGCGTAGACAAAGCTTCTCATGGGAGTAAGGCTTCCTCGTTGCAAATATGTCGGGCGACAAGCCAAGCCTGCTGACTTTCCCCCTCAAAACAGATCCATACCCCCTGTCTCTGACACCGGGGGTGATTCTTGGCAGTTTGAGTTCTCCTGTTCCTGGAATTGAGAATTTCAAGTCCACCCCCGTTAATCACAGTAGGCCTTAATGAACGAAACCTTTAAACGGAAGGGACCTTTTTGGTGTTGGGATATGAGCAGCCCCAGGGCGACAATGTGTGAAGGGTCCAGTTCTGGCGCTCCGGTCACTGCTTTGCCGCGAAAGGTGGGGACGAACCGGTTAAACGGGACCTTCAGTTCCTCCCAGATCCCTGGTTTGGTGTTAAAGACGGCCCTGTAAATCACAGAGTCGAAACGTGGCTCTGTGGTCACCGAAAGCTTGTACGATTTTCCGTCACCCATAAAAGAAATGGCAAGACCCTGGTAGTCAGACAGATCGAGGTCCAGGTGTCCGGAGCGCACGGAGGCGAACCCTCCACCGTGTTCCATGGAAACCTCGCCGGAGAAGAGGGCGCCTGATGAATCTTCGTTAATGAAGCTGCTGCTGGAAACCCCACCCATTACCCTGTCGTCGATGGGACCCCACGAAGCCGCAGCTTTGGGCGAACTGAAGTCGAAAAGTGTAAGTAGTTTATCCATTACAAAGGATACCCTCCTTTTGTTGTGTTAATCTTAACTTAATTATCATTGCAGATGGCTGATGGCAAATTCTGCCAGAGTGGTATTATTGTGAAAAAGCATGGAAGGACTAACAGGCAAGTTCCTCACATAAGGCGACTCCATTTTGGATGAGATGGCACTTAAAGACGAGAACCTGATCCTGGTAACCGGGGCCACCGGCTACATTGGCGGCCGGCTCCTGACAGCCCTGGAAA
>JALHUC010000592.1 GCA_022865845.1 bacterium
AAAAAGTCCATTCGTGGCTTTTTGCTCAACGGAAATCGAAAAGTGTCATTTTCGCTTTCCTCACAAATCAATGACTAATGTTGCCGGTCATTGATTTGGGCGCCCCACGCGGGGCGCGATTCGAACCGGAGGTAGGAGATAGTAATGAGGAGCGGATCGAAAAGGAGACAGTGGATATCCAGGCTCGTAACGGTCCTGGTGATGGTCCTGGTTGTGGCAGGAGCCGGGAGGGATGGGGAACTGAGCACCGCCCGGGCTGCGGCGGTAAAACCCCCTAAGATCCGTATGGCCACCCTTGCCCCCAAAGGTTCATCTTTTCATCAGAGCCTTCAGATGATGGGCCAGAAGTGGCGGGAGGCCCCCGGGGGAGGAGTAACCCTTACGATCTACACCGACGGGACCATGGGCGGTGAGGCGGACGTGATCCGGAGGATGCGTATCGGCCAGCTCCAGGCCGCCATGTTGACTATCGTCGGACTATCGGAGATAGACGAATCCATAAACGTCCTCGAATACATGCCGATGATGTTTGAATCCCTCGAGGAGATGGAGTATGTACTGGAGCTGCTGCGCCCGACACTCGAGAAGAAGATGCTGGACAAGGGTTTCGTGACCCTCTTTTGGGGTGATGCCGGCTGGATAAGGTTTTTCACCAGCGAACCGGCAAAATATCCCGAAGACCTGAAGAAAATGAAGATCTTCGTATGGGCAGGCGATACCCAGCAGTTCGACCTGATGAAGGCCGCCGGCTATCATCCGGTCCCCCTGGAGACAAGCGACATCCTGACTGGTCTTCAGACCGGCATGATCGATGCCGTTCCGTCAACTCCCCACTACGCCCTGGCTGGTCAGTTCTACCGGCAGGCCAAATACATGCTTAAAGTCAATTGGGCTCCTCTCCTGGGAGCTACTGTCGTCACAAAAAAGGCCTGGGACAGCCTTGACGCGGGCGTCCGGGATCTCCTCCTGGAGGCGGCGGCCGAGGCGGGCAGAGAGATAAAAACCCAGAGCCGGCTGGAGGCGGAGGAGTCGATTGAGGCCATGAAGAAGCGAGGCCTCGTGGTTCAGGAAGTCGGTCCGGAAATAGAAGCACGCTGGAGAGCTGCCGCCGAGGATATTTACCCGAAGATCCGCGGGTCAATGGTTCCCGAGGAGATTTTCGACGATGTGCAGCGGATCATAAGGGAGTCTCGACCAGCTGACCGGAAAGAACCCCAATGAGAGAGGCGCCGCCGGACAGCCCCGGGGTACCTGAGGAAAGGGGCTTCGCTGGCTTCCCCCGATTCTGGAAGCAGGGGGAGAATCTCCTGGTCGGCATCGCCCTTGCGGCCATGGTTCTGATACCCCTGGCCGAGATTGTCCTTCGGGCGGTCTTTAAGGTGGGCATCTCGGCTTCCACCTCTCTGGTTCAGCACCTGACCCTGGTGGTGTCCATGCTGGGAGGGGCCATCGCTGCCCGGGAGAACCGGCTCCTTTCCCTTTCGGCGGCAACCGATTATCTCAAGGGTCCTTATCGATCCGCCGCCCGGATCTACAGCGGCGGCTTTGCTCTGGCTGTCACCGCTTTGCTTTGCGCGGCCGGCCTTCGGCTCATCGGATGGGAGCGGCTGGGCGGAAAGATGCTGGCCTACGGCATCCCGGTGTGGTTCGTGCAGCTTGTCATTCCCGCGGGTTTTGCCCTGATAGCTTTTCACATCCTCCGCCACGGGGCTGATCGATGGCCCGGGCGGCTCCTGGTCGCCCTGATCGCCGGGATGATCGTCATGGCGGGCCTTCTGCAGCCCCTCTCCCCGGCCGTCCTTGTCCCCTTTGCCCTGGCTGCTCTCATCCTGGCCACGGCCCTGGGATCCCCCGTCTTCGTCCTCCTGGGAGGGGCGGCTGTCATCCTCTTCTGGGGGGCGGAGCTGCCCATCGCCTCCATTCCCCTTGATCAGTATCGCCTGGTCACAAACCCATCCCTTCCGGCCCTCCCCCTCTTCACACTGGCCGGCTATTTTCTGGCGGAAGGGGGCGCGCCGCGGAGGCTTATCAGGGTGTTTCAGGTGGGTCTGGGTGGTGTCAGGGGCGGGCCGGCCATCATAACCGCCGTTGTCTGCGCCTTTTTCACTTCCTTCACCGGGGCGTCCGGGGTGACCATCCTGGCTCTGGGGGGGCTCCTCATGCCGATACTGTTAACGTCCGGCTGTTCCGAGCGATCTGCCCTTGGACTGCTCACCGGTTCCGGCTCCCTGGGTCTCCTTTTCCCTCCCTGCCTCCCCCTGATCCTTTACGCCATCGTCGCGAAGGTTTCCCTGGAAGAGATCTTTCTGGGCGGGATCCTCCCCGGGGTTCTGCTGGTGGCCATGACCGCCTGGTGGGGTGCCCGGCAATGCCCGAAGATCGAATCAACCGGGAAGAGGTTCGATCCCGAGGAGGTGGGGCGGGCGCTCTGGGATGCCAAATGGGAATTGCTCCTTCCCGTGGTCGCCCTCGGATCGCTTTTCAGCGGCCTGGCCACCCCGGTGGAGTCGGCGGCCATGACCGCCTTCTACGCCTTCCTGACACAGACCCTTTTTCATAGGGATCTGAAGCTGCCTGGTGATATCAATCGGGTGCTGACCGAGTGCGGGTTGCTGGTGGGCGGCGTGCTTCTCATCCTGGGCGTTGCCCTCGGTTTCACCAACTACCTGGTGGATGCTCAGGTCCCTTCACGGATGGTAGACTTGGTCACCGGCACCATCGAGTCTCCCCTGGTGTTCCTGCTCCTTCTGAACGTTTTTCTGATCATCGTAGGCTGTCTGATGGACATCTACTCGGCTATTGTTGTGGTGGTACCTCTTATCGTTCCACTGGGTGCGGCTTTCGGGATCGATCCGGTCCATCTGGGGATAGTTTTCCTTGCCAACCTTGAGCTGGGCTACCTCACTCCCCCGGTGGGGATGAACCTTTTTCTCTCCTCCTACCGGTTCAATAAGCCGCTGCCGGAGGTCTACCGGTCGATCCTGCCCATCCTTTTCGTCCTTCTGGTCGGGGTGCTCATGATAACCTACTTCCCGCCCCTGACGACCTTCCTCCCCAAACTCCTCCTCCGCTGATCACGGGAAATCCCCAGCAAAAGGAGAGCTCCATGGGGGCTTGGAGTCAGGCCGTGAATTGTGGTGTGCCTGACAAAACAGGTTGGGAATGCCAAAATTCACGGCCTGACCTCAATGTTAGGAATTCCGCGATCAGGCGAGGTCAAAGCGGTCAAGATCCATTACCTTGCCAAACGCCGC
>JALHUC010000070.1 GCA_022865845.1 bacterium
CGTCGATGACCACGGGAGCGTTGGCCCTGATAGCCGCCTCCAGAGCGGGCTTGAACCCGTCGGCCGATTCGATCCTGACACCCTCGACCCCGTAGGCCCTGGCCAGGGCAGCGTAGTCGGGGGAGGTGGATTTTCCGTCCTTACTGAAAACGGTGCCGAAGGTGGTTCCAAAGTGGGCCTTTTCCAAACCCGCTATGGTCCCGAAAGCGTCATTATTCATGATGATCCATACAGCGGCAATCCCTTCGGCCCTGGCTGTGGCCAGCATGGCGGGGTTCTGCCCGAAACCGCCATCACCCACCAGCGCTACTACGACCTTGTCAGGTCGGGCGAGCTTTGCGCCGATGGCTGCCGGGGCGCCGAACCCCATGGTGGCAAGGCCCCCCGTGATCTGGATGCTGCCCGGTTCGTAGATGGGGAACTGCTGACCCACGCCGTTCTTGTTCCACCCCACGTCGGTGGTGATGACGGCATCCCTGGGAAGGACGTCGCGAAGCTCTGCCAGGATCCGCTCCGGCATCATGGGGAAAGCATCACTTTGCTCCATTTCAAGGTTGCTCGCCTTGAACTCCTTCCGCTGCTCAGCGATCTCTTTGACGAGCTGTGGTTTCCGGATCCCCTCCGGGTACATCTCCCGAGCGACGCGATTCAGGACGGACAGGGCCATTTTCAGGTCTGCCACCACCCCGATCTCGACGGGGTAGTTCCGCCCGATCTCGGCAGGTTCGATGTCGATGTGGATGAGCTTCGTCACCGGGATGCTGAAGGTGTACTCTGGGTACCAGGAGCTGGAGTCGGCCTCCTTGAAACGGGCCCCGAGGGCCATGATGGTGTCGGCGTTCCGGCACGAGTCGTTGGTGTACTGCGTTCCCCAGAATCCCGTCATGCCCAGGGTCAGGGGGTGGTCGTCGGGCAGGGCGCCCTTGCCCATAAGGCTGTGGGACACCGGGATATACATGTGATCCACGAACTCGCGCAGCTGGGTCGCCGCGTTGGCCAGTACGATCCCGCCCCCTACGTAAAGTACGGGACGCTCTGCCTGGGCAAGGTGACGAAGGATCTCTCTGGCCGTCCCTTCATCAATGGACGGTCTGTGAAGCGTCTTCGCGTTATTCTTGACCCGGTCGAAGAGGGCCACGTCGATCTCTCTTGAAAAGATGTCCATGGGCACGTCCACCAGGACAGGGCCCGGCTGGCCGCTCTCGGCCAGAGTGAAAGCCCTTTCCATGATCTCCGGCAGGTGCTCAGGCCGCTCCACCCGCCACACCCTCTTGCAGAAGGGACGGTAGATCTCGCACTGACTGCCGTCGGAGTGGAGGTTGACCTCCTGGTGGGGGTGCTTCCCGTAGTAGTGGCTTGGAACGTCGCCAGCAATGACCACCATGGGGATGCAGTCAAGCGCGGCGTTGGCTACTCCGGTCACTGCGTTGGTGAGCCCCGGCCCCAGGTGGGTCAGGAGCACGGCGGCCTTCCCGGTTGCCCTGGCGTAACCATCGGCCGCATGGGCGGCCACCTGCTCGTGACGAACATTGATGAACCGTATGGAGCTTTTCTCCATTGCGGCGAGGACCGCTATGTTGGTGTGCCCGCAAAGGCCGAATATGTGCTTGACCGAGCGGTGCTCCAGGTATTTGACCAATTGACGGGAAACCATGTCTTTCACGATAACCTCCGCAAATAATGTCTTAGAATCCTCTTAGAATCCCCTTAAAATCCCCTTAAAATCCAAAGTACCTCGGTATCCAGGTCACGGTTGCCGGGACAAAGGTGATAATGATAAGCGCCAGCAGTTCCACCAGGAAAAACGGCCAGATCTGACGGATCAGACGTCCCAGTCCCACCTCAGCGACAGAATCCACGACGAAAAGGCACAGGCCCATGGGCGGTGTGATCAGGCCGATCATCAGGTTAAAGACAACCAGGATGCCGTAATGTGTCGGATCGACTCCCATGGATACGGCGATGGGGTGCAGGATCGGCACCAGGACCAGCATGGCGGCGATCCCTTCCAGGAACAGGCCGACGACCAGGAACAGGATCATGGAGGAGATCAGGAACATCCATTTTGCGGTCATGAAAATAAGCGCAAAATCGGTAATCATATTGGGAACACGGTTATAGGTCATGAGCCAATTCGCGGCTGATACGGCACCGATGACCACCATGATCGTGGCAGTATCACGCATGGAGCGGCCAAAGATCTCCGGCAGGTTTTTTATCTTAAGTTCGCGGAATATAAAAATACCCACTACCAGAGCGTAGGCGACAGCAAAACAGGCGGCTTCTGTGGGGGTAACCACCCCCATGAGAATACTGCCGACGACGAAAACCGGCATGAAGAGCGGGATAATCCCCTGCGCCAGGGTATTGATCCTGGAGGCTTTGGAAGAATGAGGCGCGGGCGTCTCATAATGTCCGGCAAAGATCATGACGTAAACGGACAGGAGAACGGCCAGCAGCAGACCGGGGGCGATCCCCCCCAGGAAAAGCCCGGGCACCGAGACGCCGGTCACAGTCAGGGCATAGATTATCACCGGAATGCTGGGCGGGATGATGGGGCCGATAACAGAAGACGCGGCGGTGACCGCGGCTGAAAAATCACGGGGATAGCCGCGTTTTTCCATCTCCGGGATAAAGATCCGGCCGATGGCGGAAGTGTCTGCCACAGCGGATCCTGAAAGACCGGCAAAGATCACCGAGGCCCAGATATTGACCAGCGCCAATCCGGCACGGAACCGCCCCACCAGCAGTGTGGTAAAATCAATGATGCGGCTGGTGATCCCCGATTCGTTCATCAATTCACCGGCAAGGATGAACAACGGGATGGCCAGCAGCGGAAAGGAATTCATTCCGCCGTACATCTGGGTGGCAACGATCCGCAGGGTATAGGGGAAGTCGCCGACCGCCATGAAGTAGAGCAGAGCGGCCAGGATGGAGAAGGCGACAGGCAAGCCGATGACCAGACCAGCCAGCAGGATAATATAGGTCATGATCTAACTATCCACCGGTTGGGCCTCTGGTTCCACGGTCATCCACGCCCTGTCGATCACGCGTTGCAGCAGTTTTAATAGCGCTGCGACAGACAGCATCACCCCGCCGAGGATCATGGCTGCCTGGTAAGGGTAGTAATGACCCAGCCAGATCGTCCAGTCCCAACCTGTGACTGCCCTCAGGTCTTTGGCCAGACCGATGAGAGCGGACGCTTCCATGCCGCCCCGTTTGAGGACGAACTGCCAGCCGGACCAGGCCATGAGACCGCCGATCCCCACCATGATGAGATCCACCAGCATATAAAGCTTTTGCGTAGAGGCACGGGATAAAAATCCGACCAGAATTGTGAAACGGATGTGACGGTCCTGCATGTACGCATAGGCCGCACCGAACATGAATCCATAGACTGCGATTAAGGTGGGCAGCTCCTCACCCCACTCAAGCGACTTGCCGAAGGTGTATCGGCGCAGCGAATTGAAAAGGATGATCGCGAAGAGTGCCATCATGGAAAGGGATGCACCGCCGGCAAACAGACCTGTGAAAAACCGTGAAACTTTCTGAACAGCTGACCGGTACATGTTCCACCTTTTGAACTCTTTATATCAGCCCGGAATTGACGCCCGGAAGGTTATGACAATACATCCCCGGGCGGGATTCCCACCCGGGGATGCTTTTATGTGTGAAAGGGGTTACTGGTTTTTGGACGCTTCGCCGACAGCCTTGTCCAGTTTATCGATCCAGCCGGCATCGCTGCCCAGCTCTCCGCGCAGCCACTTAACCACAGCCGGCTGAGCGGCATCTTTAAATTTCTTCAAATCATCCGCAGACGGTGAATAGACCTGCATCCCTTCAGCAACGACCTTGGTCACACCTTCAGCGGTGTTAAACTGCTGAATGGCACGCCCCATGAGACCGGCAGTGCGCGCAGCCTTCTTGATCAGGGCCTGATCTTTTGCCGAGAGGGACTTGAAGAATTCATCGTTGATGAGGATAAAATCGACAGCGTAAACGTGTCCATCCAAAGTCATGTACTTCTGCAGCTTGTGGAGCTGGTTGTTGTAGATGACGCCAACCGGGTTCTCCTGGCCATCAACGACACCGGTTGCCAGGGCGTTGGGAAGCTCTGACCAGGCGATGGGTGCCGGCTCACCACCCAGACCCTTGACCATCTCCACGTACAGCGGGATGGGCTGAACACGGAATTTCAAACCTTTCATATCGGCAGGCGTCCTGATCTCCCGCTTGCCGTTGGTGAAGTTGCGGTATCCGGTCTCACCGTAGGCGAGGGTGCGCAGTCCTGACTTTTTCAGGCAGAAGTCGGCCAGTTCCTTGCCGAAGGGACCATCCATCACATCCCAGGCGATGGGTGCCGATGGAAAGGTGTAGGGAATGTTGAGGACGTCCGCAGCTTTGCAGATCTTCGCCATGGCGCCTGAAACCAGCGCCATTTGAAGGGTGCCTTCCTGCATCTGCTGCACCAGGGCGTTTTCATCACCGAGGGCCTTTGCGGGGAAGAGTTCGACCTTCATGTCGCTCTCACCTTCAACGATATTCTTGAAGATCAAACTGGCGGCGCCCTTCTTAGAGGACTGCCACTCGGCCGGATCTACGTGGGCCAGTTTGATCGTCGTCGCCGCCATGGCAGCTGCCGGCACGAGTACCAGCGCGGCTACCGCCACGAGGCACGTGAACTTCGTCATCTTCCTGAATATACCTTCCATCTCTTCCTCCTTTAACCATTTACACGGTAATGAGAGAGGCCCACGGGGGTCCCGGTCATCCATGCCGGGTCCCGGCCACTGTCAAAATCAGTCAAATACCTTGTCGTCAAAAGGCCATGCAGCACTGAGACAAATTCGACTCAATGGGGAACAGAATTGGATTCCTAGCTATCATATCCTACTCAGTAGAACACAATGTTTAATATTAGAATAAAAGGCATCGGTGTTTTTGTCAAACGATATTTTATTCCGGGTAATGGGATTAACACAGGTTGTTACTACATATGCCATACTCATCAACAGGGGATCAATTACCTGTTTCCACCGTGCTGTCATGGTCCCGCATAGAACGCCTTTATTATCAGCAACACTGAAATTGTTAAAAGGATAGCATATATGAACAGGAAATAGTGCCGCTGCCGCGTGATGTGAGTCATCCATGCTCCGAGAAAAACACCCACCGGGAATCCGCCTTTGTGCATGCCCCTGAGCAGCAGGCTGAATCTGATCCAGGACAAGCCTGCCCAGCTGTAATTGCCCAGAAAATAAATCATCGTATATGCGCACTCCAGGGGATCAGGGGAACCAGGGATGACATGGACCGTTCATTTTCAGTATGAATCGTGAAAGTCTTATTGTCCTACTGAAGGGAACGTGGTACTATTATTAACATATATGGCTCCCGGTCTTCCTGTCAATTTATATCCGGGCAGCCGCTCCCCTTTATCCGCCGCCCGGACAGAAAGACATGTGCCAGGTGAACGGCTTGTCTACCGCATGAAAAAATATGATAATGTCACCGGCGTCCTCACCTAATTGGCTACAGTTATCAAGCGGCGCCTGCCTAAATTAATAAAGCCCGGGAAGAATACCATCAGCTTTCACGGAGGAACATTATGAGAGCAGCAGTGCTTGACCAGACAGCAAAGCTGGCTATTCGTGATCTGCCAGATCCCGTACCAGGACCCGGAGAAGTGGTCATCGCCGTGTCCCTGGCGGGCGTCTGCGGTTCGGACTACTCGCTGTATCACGGGAAGTTCGGCGTTCCCCTCCCCGTAGTACCTGGCCATGAGGGGATGGGGACCGTCACAGAGGTCGGTCACGGGGTATCGAATGTGACTGTGGGACAAAGGGTCGTGATCCAGCCCAACTTCGCCTGCTGGGATTGTGATCTTTGCGGCACCGGGATGGATAACATCTGTTCTGAAAAGGTGCGCCTCGGGATCGACGTCAACGGCGTGTTCGCCCAGTACGTCAAGGTCCCTTCCAGGTATGTATGGCCTGTTCCTGAGGGTCTCGATGACCGGACCGCGGTGCTTACGGAACCGCTGGCCGTCGCTGCCCACGGCGTGAAGGTGCTGCCCCCGGCCGAGGGGGACCGGGTCCTTATCATCGGCGCCGGGGTCATCGGCCTTATGACGCTCCTGCTCGCCAAACTCAACGGAGCGAATGTGACCGTTTTGGACCTTCTGACCGAGCACATGTCGCTGGCGGAGAAAATGGGGGCCGACAGCGCCTTTCGGGTCGGGGGTGATAAAAAGCCGGATCCGTCCTCCTTCGACCTGATCTATGAGACCAGCGGGGCGCCGTCGGGCCTTTCGGATGCCATTGGACTTGCCGCCCCGGGGGGAAGAATAGCACTGCAGGGCCTTCCAGGCACCGAGCACCCCGTCTCCACCACCCAGATCGTCCGCAAGGAGCTTACTGTTATGGGCTCCATGATCTACACTGACGAATTTCCAGGTGTCCTTGAGCTTCTGCGGAGCGGTCGAATTGACCCCAGACCTCTTATCTCAGACTTGATCGGACTTGATGACCTGGACCATGTCATAAAGAACTTCAACGCACCGGACCGGTTCAAGGTCCTGGTCTCCTTTTGAAGGACTCGGCACTGTGATACCCGGTGACAATAATAAAGAGAGACGAGCCCCGGAACTGCTCCTCGAGGACGAGGCACTTCGGGACGGCCTTCAGATGGAGTCCGAGATCTTCAGTCTCGAAGAGAAACTGCAACTGTTCCGCCTCCTGGAAGGGTCAGGGATCAGGCGGATCCAGGTGGGTTCCTTCGTCCATCCCAGGATCGTGCCACAGATGGCCGACACCGACGAACTGATCCGGAATATCGGAGAAACAAAAGGAACTGTACTAACAGCACTGGTCCTTAACGAAAAGGGGCTGGAGCGGGCCCTGGCCTGCGGCTTAAAACATCTCAGCATGTCCGTCTCAGCCAGCGACACACACAGCCGCAAGAACGCCGGGATGTCGGCTGTCGAGGCCCTGGACTCCATGACACGGCTCATCGCCATAGCCGCCGGGGAAGGTGTGCAGGTAAGGGCGGGTTTCCAGTGCAGTTTCGGCTGTGTTTATGAGGGAGCCGTTAAGCCGGACACAGTCATCCGCGGCATAACCCGCATGACCCAGGCCGGGGCTTCTGAAGTCAATCTGGCGGATACCACCGGAATGGCATCACCCTACTCCGTGAGCAGCCTCGCCGAGCGCGCCGCCATGGAACTCCCGGGTGTCCGTGTATCCCTTCACCTTCACGATACCACAGGCCTTGGGCTGGCCAACATGTTCGCCGGTTACGAGGCAGGCGTTCGCATTTTTGACGTTGCGGCTGGCGGTCTTGGAGGCTGTCCTTTCGTGAAGGGAGCTGCGGGAAACGTTCCTGCGGAGGATGCGGTGAACATGTTCGAATCCATGGGCGTGGATACGGGGGTCGATCTGGACGCCCTATGCGGCGCTGTGGGCTTCCTGGAGTCCAGGCTCGGCCGCGCCTTGCCGGGGCGCATGAGCAGAATACTAAAAGGGGCCATGTGTGGCTGAAAAAGGCCGGAACCCGGTGAGGGAATCGGACCGCCAGGTAGACACCGTCGCCAAGGCCCTGACTATCCTCAACTGTTTTTCCATAAGCGAGCCGGAACTGTCTCTTAAGGCCCTTAGTGAAATGACCGGACTTTACAAGAGCCGTATCATGCGGTTGTGCGGCACGCTCAGCGCCCAGGGGTTCCTTGTAAAGACATCTCGTGCCACCTACGAACTGGGCCCCAGGGTCATGATCCTGGGCAAGATCTACGAAAAAACCCACAGCCTGCTCAACTTCGCCGGGCCTGTCCTCGAGGAACTCGCCTCCAGCACCGGGGAATCAGCGGCCATCTTCATGAGGGGAGGGATGAGCCGTTTCTGCGTGATCCAGAGAATCGGTCCTGCCTCCCTCCGTTACTCTGTCAGTGAGGGTGAACCTCTGCCGCTCCATGCAGGGGCGCCGGGAAAAGTACTGCTGGCCTGGGCCCCTGAAAACATAAGAGAACGCTTTCTTAAAGATCAGGGTCTGAAAAAATACACATCAAGGACCATCACCGACAGGAAGGAGCTGGAACAGGAGTTGGATTCGGTGCGCCTGAAAGGGTATGCCATCAGCGAGGGTGAGGTTGTGCAAAACGCCATTTCCATGGCAGCACCGATCTTTGATAACGAGTCCAATGCGAACTATGCGATCCATCTTGGCGGCCCGGCGCAGCGCCTGACACCTGAAAAGCAGTCAGAACTTCTACCCGCTCTCATGGAATCTGCCCGCCGCCTCTCCTTCCTGCTGGGGAAGGAATAGCTGCCCAGGCTTTGGGCTTTCGGTCAAGGGTTCAGGATAACGCCAGCGCCTTGACGAGCTCCCCTGGATCGTCAAGGGAAGTTACGTGACAACGACCGATATCTTCCAGGAGTATGCACCTGACGCGCCCACCAATTCTTTTTTTGTCACGGGTTAAAAACTGTTCCAGGTTTTGATCATACCTGATGTCAGGAACGGGGATCTTTTCAATCACCGCCATGGCTCTTCTGTACTGCCCCTCGTCAAGTCCGCAGATCTGTTTTGAAAGGGAAAGAGCGGCTCTCATTCCGATAGCCACAGCCTCACCGTGACGGATCTCACCCAGGCCCAGGGATGACTCAAGGGCGTGAGCAAGGGTGTGGCCAAAATTGAGGACAAGTCGGGGACCGGCCTCTTTCTCATCAATGGATATCACCTCCGCTTTTCGGCGGCAGGCTGCCTCCACAATGAGCTGTATATCGACGCCCCCTTCAGGACCGAGATCATTCACTTTTTCGAGATAAGCGAAGAGTTCCGGGTCCAGGGTGAGGGAGATCTTCACTATCTCAGCCATGCCCGAGTACCAGTCCCTCGATTCCAGGGTCCTGAGGACGTCGGTGTTGGCGTATACCCCTTGCGGCTGATGAAAGGTCCCCACTTGATTCTTGCCTTCGGGAAGGTTTATTCCGGTTTTCCCTCCGGTGCTGCTGTCCACCATGGAAAGGAGTGTCGTGGGAACCTGGATGACGGACACCCCCCGAAGGTAAATGGAAGCAGCCAAACCAGCGAGATCTCCCACGACTCCACCGCCCAGAGCAACGACCAGGGAACCCCTGTCCAGTCCGGCACCAGCCATTTTCCTGCAGAGGTCCTCCAGGCGGCCGAAGGATTTGCTCTTCTCTCCCTGGGGCACGACAACGACGGTGGCGGGTGAATTCGGGGCTCCTGCCAGCTCTTCGATGCGATGACCATAGATGGAGTGTACCCGTTCGTCCGTCACCACCATGACCTTCCCGGCCGAATTCCATTCTCGCAAATTTTCCTGGAGCAGGTCCCAGGCCCCGTCCCCAATGTGTATGGAGTAGGACCGTTCACCCAGTTCGACATGAACGACATTCATAGTCATTATCAGGGAGAGCCTTTTTCAGAAAGTGATGCGGCGATCTTCTCAAAGTATCCGCGGTTGATGGTCACGGCGATCAGGCTTTCAACGCGGCAAAGGTGTTCAGTACCGCCTCTTCCGGGACTTCATCAGTCACAAACACATCGCCGACATCCTTAAGCAGCACATAGCGCAGCCTTCCGGCCTTCTTCTTTTTGTCGCTCCCCATGGCCTGGAGCAGCTGTTTCGGAACCAGGTCGTTGGGGATCCGGATCGGTAAGCCAGAGGACACCAGGACAGACTCGACCCTTTCCTGCAGTTCTTCAGGGCAGTAACCCAATTTTACGGAAAGGTTGGCGGCAGCAACCATCCCCATGGCCACGGCTTCGCCATGATTGACACTGTGATGGCTGAGGCGTTCAATGGCGTTTGCGAAAGTGTGTCCGAAATTCAGCACCGCCCTTCGGCCCTGATCATAAGGATCTTCCTGAACGATATTGATCTTGACCTGAATGGCCTGGGCGACCAGCGTCTGAAGTTCCAAAGCCTGTTGCCCAATCTTCCCCGATGTCTGGATCCAGCTTCCCGATTCGATCTTCTGGAGCAGATCTGAATCAGCGATGAGGCTGTGCTTGATAACCTCCGCCATTCCAGACGCAAACGCCCTGGGGGGCAGGCTTTGCAGCGTAGCGATATCGGCGATCACAGTTTTCGGTTGTTTGAAAGCGCCGATCAGATTCTTCGCATTGGGCATATCAATTCCGGTCTTACCGCCGATACTGGTGTCAACCATAGCCAACAGGCTGGTGGGACACTGCACACAATCGACCCCTCGCATATATGTTGCCGCTATAAAACCGGCGAGTTCACTGATCACGGTTCCGCCAAGCGCAATGACCGTTCCACTGCGGTCGAAATCCGCTTCAAGCAGCTGTTCGTAAATCGACTGGGCTGTTGCCAGGGTTTTATTCTGCCTGCCGGGTGATATGGTGACCACAACATCGACGGGACCGCAGCTCTGAGCATACAAAGGACCAACGGTATCATCCGTTATGATAGCAATGGGGCCATCAATTCCGGCTAACTGTGAAATAAACGGAAGTAGTCCGCCACCAACAATAAACTCGTAGCGGTCGCTATGCGCCGCAATGGGCAGACGGACATCCGGCCCTCCTGCTATTATCCCAACAAGATCTTCAGCAACGGTTGCAGGATTTTTTTCAGAGGTGACAAATTGGGGGAACTGACCGTATCCCTTCTTTCGCTGCTGCAGGAGTTCTACGATATGCTCAAGGGGGTTCGGTACCTGAAGCAGCGGGCGAACATGGTGATCGTTCTCAGCGCGCTTAAGGATCTCCTCTGGTGTCGCCACCAGACAGAATACCCGGCCGCTTTTGCCCAGTACGGCTGCGTTGTCACCATCCAGCATGAATCGACCACCGGTAGCTATGACCATGCCGCTTTTATCCGCGAGCTCCCGGGCAAGATCTGCCTCCATTTTTCGAAAAGCTGCCTCGCCTTTTTCCTTGAAAAATTCTCCGATGGTCATGCCTATCTTTGATTCGATCAGTTGGTCGGTATCAACAAAATCGTAGCCGAGCTGAGATGCCAGGGTTCTGCCAACGGAGGTTTTACCGGTTGCCATAAATCCGGTCAAAATGATATTTTTTTTGTCGTTATTCTGCATAGTGTGTATTCGAATTAACTATTCATAAATATCAAATAACTGAAGGTCAACGATCGTACCGTCTGAATCACGACGAGGAAGGTGGTCGAAGTCTTCGATCAAACTCGCGCAGTACTCTGCCAGGCGGGCCAAAACATAGCTGAAATTAAGGTGGGATTCCATTCTCGGCCCGCCTGAAAATAGTCAAATCGTATTTGCAATATGCCCCAAAAAACCGTTTACCGTCCAGTTTAAACTAGCCCGCACTTCTCACCAGCCTTCTACTGCGGCGGCAGATACGGGCATGTCTACTGCGTTGCGCTCGGTCGAGCTCCTCGACGTAGTGTCAACTACGCCTCCGGGGCCCTCGGTCGCGCGCCTTGTATCCACACCCGTCTACGACGCCTCGCGACGAACCCTGGTGAGAAGTGCGGGCTAGGCGGTTGTGGCTTTGGGCCTCTTGGGGACAGGCCGTGTATTGTGACATTTCCATGCTGAGAATAATGGTATTGTAGGCTACTTAGCAAATTTGGCAAAGATTTTGCTCTGATTCCTCCATAAAACGTATGAAGGAGGTACATCATGGCGAGATCCGCGCGTGTGCAGTTCCCTGGTGCCATTTATCACATCTCAGCGAGAGGCAACCACCAGGAAAATATCTATTTCAGCGATCAGGACCGTGAGCTGTTTATCCGGCTCCTTGCAGCGGCAGCAAAACGAATGCACTGGATTTGTCATGCCTACTGCCTGATGACCAACCATTACCATTTGCCAGGTATTGTTCAGGCAAGCCTGCGGGGTGTTGCTATTTATTCACCGACGACCGTTTGAGCAACAGCCCGGCAGGACCTGACCCCACGAGTAGCGCGCTGTGGCTTGTCAGCTTTTGCTCTTTTCCTGCGTTCTGCGTTCAATAATCCAGTTCCTGAGAACTGGATTATTCCTTATATTCCCCCACAACTGGAAACAGGAACACTAAATTGTCGTCATGCGGCGCCTCATCGATCTCGTCGGTGAGGTCAAGACCGAAGGGGTGGCCATAGTGGTCCCCGTGCTCCGCCTCGCGGGTCTCGGAAAAGTCGTAAACCTTCCCCAGGTAGGCGACGTAGGCCGGCCGACCTTCCTTGCCGTCGTATTTGGCGAGCTCGTCTTTGTCGAAAACTTTCATGACCCCTCCTCTTGTCGGGATTCAAAATTCAAGATCCAAGATAGTGCTGCAGTTTCTATGAAAGCATCGTTTAATAAAACACAAAGTACACGAAGGAGTTCTTAGAGACCTGACAAACCTTTACTTTGTTAACTTTGTGTACTTCGTGTTCAAAAAAAATCGCCGTTTTTACATGAACCGTTCTTTCCCCCCACTCACTTGCTCGCCTGCTTGACCCCTTCTGCCAGTTCCTCAACCAGCTCCCGGACGCTGGCCTTTGCTTCAGCCGGGCTCCCGGCCTCATTGATGACCTGGGTTATGGCCGAGCCCACGATGACGCCGTCAGCGGATTTCGCGGCCTCGGCCGCGTCCTCACCGGTTCGGATGCCGAAACCGACGCAGACAGGCAGGGAGCCTATTTCCTTTGCGTTTGAAGCGACCCCTTTCCATGAGGCAGTACCATCCAGGGCGTCGCCAGTGAGACCAGCCATGGAAACGAGGTAGAGGAACCCATCCCCTGATTTGATAATGGAGTTCAGCCTTTCAGGGGGAGTGTTGGGCGCCGCCATGGGGATGAGAGCCAATCCGTTCTTCCTCATCTCCACACGCAGCGGGGCGGCTGTTTCCATGGGCAAGTCAGGGATGATGGCGCCGTCGCCTCCAGCCAGGGCGAGTTTTTCCGAGAAGGTATCGTACCCCATGTGATGGACCGGATTGGCGTAACCCATGAGGATGATGGGGACATCCCTCTTCGCCCTGATCCTGGCCGCCAGATCGATCACGCCGGCCAGGGTCATTCCGTTGTCAAGAGCCTTATGGGACGCATCCTGAATAAGGGGCCCGTCCGCGATGGGATCCGAAAAGGGGAACCCCAGCTCCAGGATATCGGCCCCCGCATCGATGGCGGTGATGGCCAACTCTTCGTCCAGCCCGATGGAGGGGTATCCTGCGGTGAGGTAAATGATGAGGGCTTTATGCCCTGCTCTGAACACTTTTGAAATTCGGTCCATTTTGCTCCTTTGCGTTCAGTTTGTAACTGATGGTCGACTCCTGTGCACAAGTGCACCGGTGCACCAGTGCACTAAGCTGGC
>JALHUC010000593.1 GCA_022865845.1 bacterium
ACCTCTACGGGGGCGCTCTTCAGGTCCATTACCTTTTGAGGGGCCTTGCTGACCGGGAAGGTGTCGAGAGCGTGCTGGTCTGTCCCAGCGGCAGCGCTATAGCCGAAGCGGCCAGGGAAAACGTTAAGACGCTTCACGCAGTGCCCATGAGGGGCGACCTGGACCTCCTTTTCATCCACAGGCTTTTGGACATCATCAGGAAGGAGACTCCGGATATCATCCATCTACACAGCCGACGCGGTGCGGACATCCTGGGCGGCATCGCAGCGAGGCTGTCAGGCACCCCGTGCATCCTCACGAGAAGGGTGGACAACCCGGAGAGCCGGATGTGGGCCGGGATGAAATACCGGCTCTACCATCATGTGGTCACCATCTCCGACGGGATCCGCGAGGTCCTTCTCAGTGAAGGCGTCCAACATCACAAGATCACTTGCGTTCACAGCGCCGTGGATACACAGCGGTATGCAACCCCGTGCGACAAGGCCTGGTTCAACAGGGAGTTCGGCCTAGAGGAGGGCAGTCTCACCTGTGGAACCCTGGCCCAGTTTATCGAGCGCAAGGGCCACAGATATTTGTTCGAGGCGATACCGGAGATCGTAAATATGATCCCCAAGGCTAGGTTCATCCTCTTCGGCAAGGGCCCGCTTGAAGGCAGCCTCCGCTCCTATTGCAAAAGTCTGGGCATAGAGGACAAGGTTCTTTTCGCCGGTTTCAGGGAAGACCTTGACCGCATCATGGGCTGTCTGGACCTTGTCATCCACCCCGCCCTGATGGAAGGCCTGGGAGTTTCATTGCTTCAGGCTGCTTCGGCCGGGGTCCCCATCGTAGGAACCAGGATCGGGGGAATCCCCGAGATCGTCCGCGACGGCGAAAACGGCTACGTGATCCCTCCCGGCGAAGTCTCACCTCTGGTGGATGTTACAACACGGATCTTAATGGACAGGGACCTGGCCCGGCAGCTGGGAGAAGGAGGACGAAAAATTGCCATTGAACACTTTCCCATCGAATCTATGGTGGAAGGAAATCTGGGTGTTTACCAGGGACTGCTTGGCAATCCGAGATAACTCCTATCTGAATCAACCAGGGCTTGAGGAATGAATAGGACCGGTCCCGGGGTAAAATCAATTGCCCTATAGCGGGGATGTGTTATCTTTCCCGCCTTACGGTTCGGTTCCGAGAGTAACGTTTGAGAAAAAGCCAAGACGCATGAGGTATATCTTTACAAGTTCCATCGAATTTTAACCTGACTAAATTCGGGTAACCGGTCTTATCCGCTATTACAAACATCCGGATCAAGGGGATCTAGATTTGTCCAGGATTCTAGGAATTTCAGCTTTCTACCATGACAGTGCGGCTGCCCTTGTCGTGGATGGCCATATCGTCGCCGCAGCTCAGGAGGAGAGGTTCACCAGGAAAAAGCACGATCCCGGCTTTCCTGTTCATGCCATTGATTACTGTCTGCGGGAGGCAGGGCTTTCAGTTGGTGATCTGACGGAGATCGCCTTTTACGAAAAACCCCTCGTTAAATTTGAACGGCTGCTGGAAACCTACATCGGCTGCGCACCTTCCGGTCTGAGGTCCTTTCTGTCAGCCATGCCGGTCTGGCTCAAGGAGAAACTGTTTCTTAAAAAGCTTCTGAAGAGTGAACTGGCCCAGCTTTCAGGTTTGAAGATCAAGGATCTGCCCCCGATCCTGTTTGCCGCACACCACCAGTCCCATGCCGCATCAGCATTTTACCCAAGCCCCTTTGATAAGGCCGCGGTCCTGTGTCTTGACGGCGTCGGTGAATGGGCGACAACGACCGTCTGGAAAGGTGAAGGAAACCGGCTCGAACCGCTTTGGGAGATCGATTTTCCGCACTCTCTGGGACTCCTCTATTCAGCGTTCACCTACTACCTCGGTTTCAGGGTCAATTCGGGGGAATACAAAGTCATGGGCCTGGCTCCCTATGGCGAACCGCGTTTTGTCGATACGATACGCACCCATATGATCGACATCAAACCGGACGGGACCTTTCGGCTGGATATGGAATACTTCAACTACATGACCGGCCTGACCATGACCAGCGAAAAGTTCCATCGTCTTCTGGGCGAACCGCCTCGTAAACCGGAATCTCCCCTGAGCCAGTTCCACATGGATGTCGCCCGCTCGATCCAGGAGGTCGTTGAGGAGATCGTCCTGCTCATCGGCCAGACCGTTCACAGGGAAACAGGCGAGAAGCATCTGTGCATGGGCGGCGGTGTCGCTCTTAACTGCGTAGCTAACGGACGGTTGCTCAGGGAGGGCCCCTTTGAGGACATCTGGATCCAACCCGCCGCCGGCGATGCTGGAGGCGCCCTTGGAGCCTGCCTTGCAATCTGGCACCAGTACCACAACAATCCCAGGCAGTGTGATGGGAAACATGATTCCATGTTGGGGTCGTACCTCGGCCCGCGTTTTACTGACACGGAAATCACCGAGCAACTTGATCCTTTGGGGGCCTTGTACTCAAGATTGGATGACGCGGAGCTCATGGGTCGCCTTGCCGGGATCCTTGAAGAAGGCAAGATCATCGGATGGTTTCAGGGCCGGATGGAGTTCGGTCCCAGAGCCCTCGGCGGCCGCTCCATCCTGGGGGATCCCCGCAGCAAGGCCATGCAGTCAGTCATGAACCTGAAGATCAAGTTCAGGGAATCTTTCCGCCCCTTCGCCCCTTCGGTAATGGCTGAAAAAGTCTCCGACTACTTTGACATCGACAGATCGAGCCCTTATATGCTGCTTGTAGCTCCAGTGCGTGAGGACAGGCGCCTAACCATGACCGAGGAACAAAATCAGCTTTTCGGGATCGAAAAACTGAATGTGCCACGCTCGCAGATCCCCGCCGTTACCCATGTGGACTACTCGGCCCGCATTCAAACGGTGCACGAAGACACGAACCCCCGTTACCATCACATCCTCCGGTCATTCGAGGAAAGGACAGGCTGCCCGGTTCTTGTTAACACCTCTTTCAACGTACGAGGTGAACCGATCGTGGGGAGCCCTGAGGATGCTTACATCTGTTTCATGCGCACCGATATGGATTGCCTCGTGATCGAGAATTACCTTATTCTCAAAAAGGATCAACCTGCGTGGGATGAAGACGATGATTGGCGGACTAATCTGGAGCTTGATTGACAATGGACACAGATCTTTCACACGACAGAAAGACGCTTCGCAGTTTCGGCCTGACATCAGGCGTGATCGTGATCCTCCTGTTCGGAGTACTGCTGCCCTGGCTGCGCGGTTCAGGGTGGCCCAGGTGGCCATGGATCCTTGCCGCTACCCTAATTCTGCCCGGTGTATTCATACCGTTTATCCTGGGCCCGGTCTACAGGATATGGATGAAATTCGGCCATATCATGGGCAGGATCAATACAACGATCATACTCGCGGTCGTTTTCTATGTCGTGTTTACTCCGGTCGGTATGATCATGAAGATCATCGGCCGCGATGTCCTGCATCGTAAATTTGATAACAACATGGACAGTTACCGGATCACAAGTGAAGATCCGGAAATAGAAAAAATGGAGAGGCCTTTCTGATGTTCGATCTCATGAAGGATCTGTGGTTGTTTCTCAAGGAACGAAAGAAGTTCTGGCTTTTGCCGATCATCCTGGTGCTGCTCCTTTTAGGAGCCTTGATCGTGCTGACACAGGGATCTGCCATCGCACCGTTCATCTACACGCTTTTTTAAGGGTTCAAGACCCCAGATCCTGGCGAGTCTACTTGATCCCTGCCCGTGGAAACCGGGATAATACCAGCTTCGCTGCACGCGAGCAGTACATCCTTGATCACCCGGTGCCCCGCCGGCGTAAAGTGGACACTGTCGTTAACCAGATAAAGGGAATCGATGTCGGTCATGGCGGCAAAGGCTTCATAGGCATCGCAGTAGCCCAGTTCAAGGTCATCCAGCATGTTTCTCATCGACTCTCTTGGAAGTGAGTACTCCTTGGGATGCAGAAGATCGTTCTTCTCGGGGAACAGCAGAAATACAAACGAGATACCTTGCCGGGACATTTCGTCATCGAACTTCAGCAGCTCACTCCGCAGCCTTTCCCGGTTCGAGCTTCCACCCCAGTACCTGACGGCAGAACGCATCCACTTGGTGTGGTAATTCTTCACTTCCTCCCTGCCCATTATTGAGAACCTGATCACCTCACCGGAATATTTAACCAGCCGCCCCGCATAGGACCTTCCGAAGGCTCCCTGAATTTTAGCCACCCATAACGGTTTGTCATACCACTTACGGTTCCCTCCCGGCCTGCCAAAGCCGCTGGGGGGTTTGACCTGTTTATTGGGCCACACCCGATCCATTTTCTGGATATCGTTGAGGGTAAAGCCAACGACCACCATATCGGGCTCAAGTTCCATGAACCGGAGTCTGGCCAACTCGAGGTAATGGACGAAATTGTAGGAGTTCACGCCGAGGTTCAAAATCTCGACGCCAGCATTGACGACGGCCTGCTCGTCCAGCAGCTGCTCGGTAAAACGGTCCTTTTCCCGCACGCCAGCACCGAACACCACCGAGTCGCCCAAAAATATCACACGTTTTCGTCCTGTCG